>NZ_JAYKTS010000069.1 GCF_037024155.1 Bacillus sp. 2205SS5-2 | reverse complement strand
TACGAACGTCATTCAATTGTTCTAACAGTGCTTGTCCGGTCGGTTCAAACAGTTTCCGTTTTCCCATGAGGATCAAGGGTTCTTCCTGCTTTTTCATTTCAGCACGGATTCGATATTCAAGCATGCCATAGATTAATAACGCCATCACATAGACGATACCAAGCGCTTCAATACGTTCCGGCGTTTTGACAAAGACGGCGTCAATCATCTGTGCATCCTTGAGTAACCGAAATCGGGTCTCCGCCGCCGATTGACCTTTATAGGTTGTAAGCATGTCCACATCGGAAAGCCTCGAGCGATCCATCCGGTTGGTCATTAAAATAAACGTGCTCAATAGCCTTAATTTTTGGTCGATTTTCCCTTGATTTTCCTCAAGGGACGATAAACGGACCCGGTAAACGGTGGCGGTCTGAGTGACTTCGTCTTTCTTGGGTCGTCCACGGCGTTCGCATTTGATCGGTTCTTCTCCGATTTCGATTGTTAACTGATACTCATGCAGGTTGGTTTTATGCTTTTTTTCAAAGGCGATTCGTGCCTTTTCAGCGTCTGCTTCACAGTGGAAAATCATGTCTGCCAGCTTGTCCAACGCGTTGGTCAAGGTGACGTGTTCCTTTTGAATGTCGGCTTCTATCCGTTTCACCTTCTGTTTTTCCAATTGACTCGAGTGGACAACGAGGAATCGATACAACCGCCCCTCTAGTTCTTCTTCAAACGCTTGGTAACGGTAGTTGGAGCCATTCGTTTGGCTCGTTAATTCCCCTATGACCTCCCACTTATTGTTCTTCCACGCCTTGCTTTTTAATTCAGTGGAAAGTCTGAAGGTATCAGGAAGCCGCGAAAGAAAATCCAACTGATGGGCAGCTAAATCTTGGAGATTTCCTTTTGAAATGAGGGCAGAATCGGCTTGGTATAGGAGGTTCGACCAGTCCTCTTCTGACAGGGTTTCACGCAATTTCTGAACAAATTCCATGTTCCATTTCACATCCGAGGTGTTGCCATTCTCCACCTTGGCTACGATGGGGATCCGTTGAGGAGGGACGCCCATGCCCAGGACGATTTGCTTCAAATCCGGACGTTTTTGTTTACTGTATCCATACGTGACGGAAAGGGGTTCTTTTTCAGATAGACCAGAAGAAGAAGAGTCGGGAAGATAATCGCCAGATACGGAAAAGGAAGTCGTGTCGCAATGTAAAGTATCGAGTGCTACATTCAGTTGATTTAATTTACAAATGCGTGGTCTAACTCCACCGTCTTTAGACGGTATCCGCTTTTAGCCTTGTCTTTAAATGTCCATACTACGATAGAGGTGAGAGTATGGACGGTTATCAAAAAAGTAGTCATGCGGTATTTGATATAAAAT
>NZ_JAYKTS010000068.1 GCF_037024155.1 Bacillus sp. 2205SS5-2 | reverse complement strand
CCGCCAGCGTTCGTCCTGAGCCAGGATCAAACTCTCCATAAAAGTTAAGTTTGACTTGCTCATAAAACTTTTTTGTAAGAATCTATGTTCTTACTTTTAAATTTAACGTTGACGTTTCGTCTTTTCAGTTTTCAAAGTTCAATCATTGTCTCGTTTAAGCGACTTTTTTATCTTAACATTAAGTTTAAAAAGTGTCAAGATTTTTTTGGTGGAGCCTAGCGGGATCGAACCGCTGACCTCCTGCGTGCAAGGCAGGCGCTCTCCCAGCTGAGCTAAGGCCCCAAATAATGATTAAGAATGGTCGGGAAGACAGGATTCGAACCTGCGACCCCTTGGTCCCAAACCAAGTGCTCTACCAAGCTGAGCTACTTCCCGTAAAATGGCGCGCCCGAGAGGAGTCGAACCCCTAACCTTTTGATCCGTAGTCAAACGCTCTATCCAATTGAGCTACGGGCGCATATTAAGATGGTGCCGAGGACCGGAATCGAACCGGTACGGTAGTCACCTACCGCAGGATTTTAAGTCCTGTGCGTCTGCCAGTTCCGCCACCCCGGCATAAAGTATCTATTGGAGCGGAAGACGGGATTCGAACCCGCGACCCCCACCTTGGCAAGGTGGTGTTCTACCACTGAACTACTTCCGCAAATACAGTATGCTTTTTCTATTGAGTTTAATGATGCGGGTGAAGGGAGTCGAACCCCCACGCCTTGCGGCGCTAGATCCTAAGTCTAGTGCGTCTGCCAATTCCGCCACACCCGCATAGTATAATGTTGAATTTTCTATTTGGCAATCCAATCAAACCTATATGGTAAGATCTCTTGCTATGCAAAAATTAAAGTCTCTAAAGGTTTATGGTAAGATCTTTTACTACGTAAAAATCTATGGTGAGCCATGAAGGATTCGAACCTTCGACCCTCTGATTAAAAGTCAGATGCTCTACCAACTGAGCTAATGGCTCGCACTGAATAAAAGTCTATTAAAATAGAACTGGTGCCGGCAAGAGGACTTGAACCCCCAACCTACTGATTACAAGTCAGTTGCTCTACCAGTTGAGCTACACCGGCAAATATTTATTCTTATATGATTCAATAATTATCAATTATTTTGCTTCGCTTTTAAGGAAGTTTATTTTGCTTCGCTTTTAAGGAAGTTTATTTTGCTTCGCTTTTAAGGAAGTTTATTTTGCTTCGCAAAAAAACTAAATGGAGGATGACGGGATCGAACCGCCGACCCTCTGCTTGTAAGGCAGATGCTCTCCCAGCTGAGCTAATCCTCCATAATGCATGGCGACGTCCTACTCTCACAGGGGGAAACCCCCAACTACCATCGGCGCAGAAGAGCTTAACTTCCGTGTTCGGTATAGGAACGGGTGTGACCTCTTCGCTAATGCCACCATACGTATTTACTTGAGGTTTGTACCCTCAAAACTAGATAAAGATTGATGAAGTTAGTGAGTAATCACCACTTATTGTGTTTGGTTAAGTCCTCGATCGATTAGTATTCGTC
>NZ_JAYKTS010000067.1 GCF_037024155.1 Bacillus sp. 2205SS5-2 | reverse complement strand
TGTTACTCACCCGTCCGCCGCTAACAATGAGGAGCAAGCTCCTCATTGTTCGCTCGACTTGCATGTATTAGGCACGCCGCCAGCGTTCGTCCTGAGCCAGGATCAAACTCTCCATAAAAGTTAAGTTTGACTTGCTCATAAAACATTTTTGTAAGAATCAAGTTCTTACGTTTAAATTAACGTTGACGTTTCGTCTTTTCAGTTTTCAAAGTTCAATCATCGCCTTGTTGGAGCGACTTGATTATCATAACATCTTTTCATTTGTTGTGTCAACAAATTTTTAAAAAAAGTTATTAACAGAAACAAATTCCCAATCGCTCAAGCGACGGTCTATTTAGAATAACACCCTTTCTATTAAACGTCAACAGATAAATAGTAGATTTATAGATTTTTTCAAAACCTCTCCATCCCTACTTAAATCTAAGGCTGTTTCGCAAAGATTGTGGCTTTTCGAACCACTATTACACACCCCCTCTAAATCTCATTTAAAATAACGACTAATAAAATCCAAAAATAGTTTTTCTCAGCAAGAACATCAACCTTCGAGAAAGAAGCTTAACGACAAGAACTTCCCTTGATAACGAAGGCTTACTATCTATATAGAGGGCTATTTTCGCAAAGAATCCGGTTTTTCGAATAGGAATATACCCCCTGGATTTGTATGACTTCGCGCTCTTTTCGTATACAATGTGGCTATTTCATCTAATTTTAGATTAAATCGCCCATTTCACTGTTGATTTCCATTAAAAATAGACGAAATGATGCCCGAAACAAAGCTATATCAACGTTTATAGACTAATTCGAAAAGCCACAACCTTTACGAAAATAACCTTGTATAAAAAGCTTTTATGATAGAACACACCCCTCTCAAATTATGCAACTCGTGAATTACTTTCTTTATTCAAAAGCAAAATAAATTGCACATTTAGTTTTATAACAGGCATCTTCCTTCTATAATATACTAGCAATTACTGCATCTGCTTCCCGACTACTAAGATGCAGGTGAAATATAAACTTACACCTTCCTTCCCCACTAACAAAAATCACATCGGTTCATTTAAGTGATTTTCACTTCTCTTCTTAATGTATGGCTCTTTTTATACGAAAACGGGATTTGATGCTGATTTTGGCGCAAAAAAGCATCCCCTTATAAAGGTATGCCATTTTTAAAGATTTACTATGTCACGATAACTTGATTTATGCTGGTTTTGATTCTTGAATCTCTATTTCATAGCCTATGCTCTTCAGTTTTTTTATGAAGTAATCTTTCTTCCTTTCTTTTGTTGGAAGGTAGTCCCAACCGAGTTCTTTATAGGGGCCTCGTCGTTTGACTACTCGATAGTAAACCTACTGTCTTTTGTTTTCATCGCAGCCCAGGCCACCTGGCACATTACTGATTTGAGCCCTTTATTTCCCTTTGTGGACTTGGCACTCTTTTTTTTTACCAGCACTCTCGTTATTACCAGGGCTGAATCCACCCCATGAAGATACATGTTTTTCGGTTGGGAATTTAGACATATCGATACCTAATTCCGCTAAGATGCTCGCCGCTGCATCTTCCTTAATACCGGGAATGGTT
>NZ_JAYKTS010000066.1 GCF_037024155.1 Bacillus sp. 2205SS5-2 | reverse complement strand
GGTAGATATCCAAAAATCAAAACCAGCTTAAATCAAGTAATGGTGCCATAGCCAATCTTTAAAAATGGTCATTCCATTTTAGGGAGGGTGCTTTTTTGTGTCAAAATCAGCATCAAAACCCATTTTCGTATAAAAAGAGCCTTAAATAAGGCTGTTTTCAGAGAGATTGTTTCTTTTCAAATTAGCCCTCCTATCGTGTTGAAGAATGACTTCGGGCATCTTTTCGCATCATTTTTAACTCGATAGGAGGTAAGAAAAGATTGTTTCCATCCGTTTTTGTATGCTACAGCAACAAAGTATGCGAACATAGCCATAAAAAAAGAAGAAGTGAAAGACTAATCATTCACTTCTTCTTTAAGTATATTCTCTACCAAGATAATTTTTTCAAAAGCGTCTACTACTTCTTGCTCGTATAATTTACCCGCCATTTCTTTTATTTTTTTAAAAGCAGCTTCTTTCGTAAATGCAGCTCGACGCGGACTGGCATGGGTCATTGTATCGAATGAATCTGCTACGGCGATAATTTTCGCTTCTATCTTAATCTGTTTTCCTATTAGTCCAAACGGATAACCCGAACCATCTATCCGTTCGTGATGTTGCTCTATGATCGCACTAATTTCGTCATAATATGTGACATTGACCATACCCGCGCCTTCCACAGGATGTTTTTTTACTATTTCTAATTCACTCTTCGTTAAGCGACTCGATTTATTCATGATTTCTTCTGGTATATTGACTTTGCCAATATCATGCAAAGCAGCACCAATAAATAAATCATGTAGTCTATTTTTATTTAACCTTAACTCTTTTCCAATCTTCATACACAGCTTTTGTACTCTTCGACTATGATTCCAATAATAAGATCCCCTTGGTTCTAAATGGGAAACAATCTCTATTAATTGTTGTATTTCTCGACTAATTTGATGAAAAAGTGGTTCATTGGTTATCCAAAGTAAGGTTAATGGCTGTTTCACTTTAAATATTAAAGACTCTTCTAATCCTTTAACTGTAATATAATCGTTTCTGCCTAAAACTTGCTTTTCACCATCTACATCACTTTCAACTTCCCCATCGATAATATAGAAAAATTCCAAAGTTGTATCATCTTCTGCAGGATATAAAAAAAAACCCATACCGATATCTACTTCTTGGAGCATAATTTCTAAATTTTCCTGTCGAGCTAATAGCGCTAAAGTTCCCGACTCTTGGAATACTTTCTCTAAGGGAAATCTCTTTTTATTTATATGCAAACCCTTCATCTAATCGACTCCCCTTTTAAGAGGCTAAAATTACTATATATTCATATTATATAGTAATACTACAGAGAAAAAAAGGACGCTATGCGCGGTTGGTTTATCTCAATCAAAATCAGAGAAAAGCGGAAGCGGGTCGCTCAGCAGCAGCGGGCAAATGTTGGTTCACGGAGAAGGTCCTGACCTTCGCAGTGGAGCGTTATTTGTCCCATAGCTGCTACCCGCTGCAGCTAGATCCGTCTGTTTTTGATGGAAATCAACTAGAAAATGGAGGGTTTAGTCAAAAAACAGATGACATAGCCACAATGTATACGAAACCCCATGTCCTGTCAGACACCGCAATGAATGAAAATGGGGTCTAGCGGTTTAATGATGCATTAAACTGTTCATCCTGTTAATGCAGGTCTGAGGTCGCCTCTTTTTTGGTGGATAAAACCCCG
>NZ_JAYKTS010000065.1 GCF_037024155.1 Bacillus sp. 2205SS5-2 | reverse complement strand
AGGTTTCGATATACCATGGTTCTGTAATATGAAAGAGACTATCAATATCTTGGATTTCTACCTTCATTCCGAATCACCTACTAGTTCTACTATTTTAGTAACCAGTATGGACAGGGGTAAATCATTTTAAACAGCGAAGAAGCTCTTTTCGTCTGTTTTTGGTTTGATTTTGTTCAAAAATAGAGAGGGAAATCCCCTGAAATCTATCTTTTAAAGAGCATAAAGATTGTTCCGAAAAGTAACATTTTTTAAAACAACAGCTTATCATAAAAAGCAGAATAAACTTGCCTAGTTAATCTAAAACCTATTATTACAGTAGGTTTTTTTGTTGCTGAGTTAACTAACATGATAAATAACCGCTATGTTCAATAGCAATAATGCAAACCAAATGAGTTTTCGTGATTTATAGAAGTTTATACCACTCTACTAGTATCTATTCATCTCGTTTTCTACGTTGTATAGATTGTTCTGATCTTTTTAAACCGATATATTTTCCAAATTAGTTCATGGTGACTACCCATTGAAATGAAATGTCAGTATATTGTTTAATTTTTTCCGCCTTAAGAAGGAGAAGAATTCCTTACATAGAGGGAAGTTAATTTGCGGAAATATGATAAAATTCAGTTAATAGAAAATTATGAATTAGGAGTGAGTATATTGGCTTTAAAAGATATTTTTTCATTAAATGTGGTACCAATTAAAGAGGATGCAAGTGTTGAAGGAAAGCAAATTCGGAATATTTCTGTTCAGGGATCTTCTATGGATGTGAATGTGTTGCCAAGTGATAAAGACAACATTGACATTAAGCTGAGAGGAGAGGTTAGTGAAAGAGTGAAAGATCACTTCAATCTGCAGGTAAAGCAAGTAAATGATTTTCTGTCAGTTGAAATGGAAAGAAAGAAGTTTTCGGCTCCATTTGGTGTGATCGTTGTAAGGCTAACATTGGATTTATTTATACCAAAGAAAATCTATGAGTCTTTATTGGTTAAGACGTCTTCAGGAGAAATTGAGCTCCACTTAGTCAAAAGTAAGAATATCGAGTTAAAAACAAGCTCAGGTGATATAAGAGTGAAGGATATTGAAGAAACAGAAGCTATTAAACTATCAGCCTCTAGCGGAGATATGATTCTAACCGGTGGTCAAGCTAGATTTACGCAACTTGAAACAAGTAGTGGAGATATTATTATGCGGAAATTTGGTGGTAGTCAATTAGAAGCTTCTTCTTCCTCAGGAAAAATTGATATATGTGGTTATCAGGGGAATCTTCACGTTGAATCAAGCTCTGGTGATATTAACCTTCTATATGATGAATTAACAGGTCATTTAAAGGCGAAGACTTCAAGTGGTTCCGTAAAGCTGTCGTACCAAATTGAACCTTCATCCTTCAACCTTGACTTCAAAGGAAGCTCTGGAGAAGCCGATATTCACGTGAAGGGAATCGAATATGAAAAGAATACCGACCATGTTGTACTGGGAACTAAGGGTGCAGGAGATTATTCGTTGCAGGTTCGCACTTCATCGGGGGATTTCCTCATGCAGTAATCCTGTGAAATTGGGATTCTATTTAAGTAAGGTTATTTTTGCAACAGAGTAAGATCCTTAGGTTGTATGCCTTTGTGTTATTTTTGTATGGCTCTTTTATACGAAAATGGGTTTTGATGCTGATTTTGACACAAAAAAGCACCCTCCCTAAAATGGAATGACCATTTTTAAAGATTGGCTATGGCACCATTACTTGATTTAAGCTGGTTTTGATTTTTGGATATCTACCTC
>NZ_JAYKTS010000064.1 GCF_037024155.1 Bacillus sp. 2205SS5-2 | reverse complement strand
CGTAAACGGGGTTTTATCCACCAAAAAAGAGGCGACCTCAGACCTGCATTAACAGGATGAACAGTTTAATGCATCATTAAACCGCTAGACCCCATTTTCATTCATTGCGGTGTCTGACAGGACATGGGGTTTCGTATACTTTGTTGCTTTTGGCACAAAGAAAACAGGCAGTAGGGTTTTTTCGATTGATTTCTTCCTTGTTATCTAGAAATGAAGAATTTTTCATTAGGAAAAGAGCACGAAGTCATACAAGTCAAAGGATTCCTTCTTATTCGAAAAACCACAATCTTTGCGAAAACAGCCTTCACTTAATTAGCTTGTTATCGAAGTCGCTTTTTAAAAGTCCTAACGTATATATGTCATATACATTCCCATCAGAATAATAGGCCATTCTTCGAGTTCCTTCATGAATAAAGCCTAGAGATTGCAGCAGAAAATAGCTTACATCGTTAAACTCAAAGACTTCCGCATCTATCCGACTTGTTCCACTAGCAAAAAGCTTCATCAATAAGCAGATTAACGCTTCTTTTGAGTACCCTTTCCCCCGTTCTTCACCTAACCCAAAACGCAACCAAGCAAATCTGTTAGTGTCATCCATCCAATTTATCCTTATATAACCAATAGACCTATCATCATTTTTCAATGCAATAATGTAGTACGGTTGATTTGTCTCTAGACTTCTCTGAATATCACTTTCTTGGTTTTGTTGAGTTACTTTCGTATTTAAGCCCACTGACATCTTTCTAATCAACATATCCTTTTTCCAAATTGAAATTAAAGTACTATCCTTTAATTCAATTTCCCGCAAATATAGGTTCTTACTTTCACAAAAAATGGCCATCTCTCTCACCCTATACTTCCTTTTTATTTATGCTGTTTTCTCAAAGATTGTGGCTTTGCACGAAAGCTCATTTATATTACTTAAGATTTACATTATTCATGATCTGCAAAATCCGCCACTAATTCCACTTTATCGGCTACCCAAATAATTGATTCATTCAGAACCTATAATCGCTTCAGCTTCAATTTCTACTAACAACCGTGAATCAATAAGTCCGCTCACCTCAACCATCGTAGAGACAGGTTGAATTCCCCTAAAAAACTCTCCATGCGCCTTCCCTATCTCTTCCCACTGTGAGATATTTGTTACATACATTCTTGTTCTTACAACATCATCGATCTCTGCACCTACTTTTTTTAGACTGTCTTCTATCGTTTCTAGGATATACTTTGCTTGTGCGTATGCATCGTCTCCCCCCACTACCTGTCCATTTAACATGGAAGTTGTTCCTGCAACCTCCACTCGATTACCAACACGAATCGCACGGGAATATCCAACAACATGTTCCCAAGGAGAACCTGTTAACACCCTAGTTCTTTTGTTCATTTCCATCATTCCCCTCTTCTGATATAGTCACATTTGTATTATATCGTTTTTTTATCTTTTCTGATGATTTATAATATTCAATTATCAACCTATTTTCAAAGATACTTTACTTAATTCAAATTCATCAAAAAACATTTTCAAATGCATGGCGACGTCCTACTCTCACAGGGGCACCCCCAACTTCCATCGGCGCTGGTTCGAGCGGCGATAAGCGGCGGATCTCTGCGTCAGCTTCGCTCGTTCAGATCCTCACGTACGTTGTACGCTCCGGGCTTCACTCTCTCACTTCCTTGATCTCCTTGTTTCTCCCCACTCTCACTCCCGTTCATGAATAGTATCTGGTTTCATTTAGTTCAAATTCAAATTTAAGTTCAACACAAAAAAACAGCCCTCAGGCTGTTTTTTCAAATGCATGGCGACGTCCTACTCTCACAGGGGGAAACCCCCAACTACCATCGGCGCTGAAGAGCTTAACTTCCGTGTTCGGTATGGGAACGGGTGTGACCTCTTCGCTAATGCCACCATACGTATTTACTTGAGGTTTGTACCCTCAAAACTAGATAAAGATTGATGAAGTTAGTGAGTAATCACCACTTATTGTGTTTGG
>NZ_JAYKTS010000063.1 GCF_037024155.1 Bacillus sp. 2205SS5-2 | reverse complement strand
AATTAGCCATGTAAATGGTATCTTCCATAGGGGGAGGAACTACCCTCATAGTTTGGTAAATATAGATAGCTAAAAAAGGATCTACTTCCCAAGAAGCACCCACTTCAAACGAACCGTAAGGGTGTTAAGTGGCGTGTAGTTCACTGAAAAAGAGTTTGTCCGCATATTAGTGCACTTTGATTTCCAGGATGATGTATTTAGGCACCGAATTACTCAAAGTCAACGTAGTCCGAGTATTTTTAGAAGTACTTATTCTAGTTTTGAGGAAGTCCTGCAACTGGAGGATGCTCTAAAAGATGGTATTAAAGATCCGAAAGAAGGTGAAACAGATCATTTATTTGTATTAATAGATAATATGAATATTGAATCTGATATTCAAGAAGTTATTCAGATTGCTCAATGTTGATGATTATTCTCGGTTTGTAAGTCACCAAATAAAAAATGTAGAGAAATGGGAGGATTTGTATCATTAATGTGACAGAAAAACACCTCTCCATCCCTTTACGGAATTACCTTCTTTTCTTTTTTGATTGATCCACAAATTGATTTTTTATGGTGATTTTTTCTATTAAGACTTGAACATGGATCGTTTTATCATCAATAGATTCAACTTTTGAAACCTTTCCTTTGCGCCCCTTAATCGTTACGTCCTCACCTTCAGATGGTGCTTCAATTAGCAGCTGGGTTAATAAAACATCCTTGTTTTCAAAGAAATGAACGACAACCATCTTGACCACACCTACTTTGTCGTTGTTTTGTATTTTGAAAATACGCGAGTATCTCCTTATAATAAAGTATAAGAAGATAGCTTGGTATAGACCAAAATCTAAAGATAACGATGAAATAATTTAGTAGTTCATTATTGAAGTACTAAAAGTGGAAATGATGCTGAAATTTCTCCTTGTTTTTCAAGTCATTTTCACTGTTATTCCAACGATCCTTGGATTTATACAAAGTACTTAACAACGAAAAGTGCAGACAAAATTAGAAGCACACATTTATCTTTGCATGTTTGTTAGTTTGCGTGTGAAACGATGTGAATAAGGAGGTAAAAAAAGAGAAAATGCCTCTATCAGCAAATGGCCATTTACCATTTTCTCCCTCCGCAACACTCCTATTAATGGAACATAGAAACTTTTAAAGACAAACCTGAATTATTCATACTTCCTCGCTAATCCAAATAGGTAACCCAAATGGTCATCTTTTCTATTTGACTTGAAAATTTTTATCTGTATTCTCTACTATTGATGTAATTTGGTCAAAGTTGGTTGGATTGGGTCAATTTTTGGGCAGACGTCTCCCATGGTTCAATCCAAGATTTTAAAAAAGGGGATTATCTAGAACAATCACTCCAACTTAATGCTCTGAATTCGCCGAAGTGTGTTCCAAAAGAATTCTTGGTACACAAAACTGGAGGATAATTTGAAATAAAGTGACCTTCCTGATTGGACTAGTTTGCTAGCGACTTTAATGATTTGTAGGCGGATGGTCTCAATTTGCATTCCCTTCTTTTCATTTGGAAAACAAAGAGTTCGCAACCAATTCGTTAGGTTATAAGCTAGAAGAGTGAACATCATTCTTACTTCGTTCACTTGGAAAGAATGACTATTCATTTTATCGAAACCAAATCCGTTTTTAGCTTCTTTGATGTAGTTTTCCATCGTTCCTCTTTTTTGATAAGTAAGGGCTATATCCTTGGGCGAGAAGGCATCTACTAGATTGGTCACAATGAAAGTATGGTTGAAAAACAATTCACCTTTAGGACGAACGGATTTGATGATTACTTTTCTAAGTTTTGACCAAGAAGCAGCCTGATAAACCGTTTCTTCCTAATAACATTCCGTCTCCGATGTATTGGATGGGCTAGTAGAAGGATGAAGTTCATTGGCTATTTTTTGTAGATTTGCATTGGACTTGAGTCGAATAACGTAGTAAACGGATTCTTTTTCACATAATTCATACAGAGCTGGAACCGCAAACCCACTATCTCCACGAAGAAAGGGCGTCGTCTCTGGGAACTTTTCGTTGTAATGTTCAATGAGAGGTTGGATAAATTCCACAACCCCATTGGAAGTATAGACATTACCTGGTCGTAGCTTGGCCTTCAAAAAATCGCCAGTCCCCCCATCAAAAGCGACTAATGGATGGAAACCAATCGTCCCATAGTGGGCATTGTAAGCTGAAGACTCTTGATTTCCATAGGTATCGGAATGAGTAGAATCTAAATCAATCAGGAGTGATTTGGATTCTCGGAAACGATGAACGTTGTCAAGAAGTTCTTGGTTGGCTTGATTTAATTGTTCAATGGATTTGGCATCAAAGCGTCTGAAGAAACGAGACAAAGTAGGTTGAGAAGCCAATGCATCGGTACCAATGATTTGTGTAAATACAGGATCGTTCGTCAAGTGATCAGCAGCGTCATCTTGAAAATATCCTGAGATCAATTGATACATTTTTTGACGAAGCAACTGTTCATTCGAATGGACATAGTATCGTTGATTGTCCTTTAGTTTTAGATGGTGAGCCAATGTTTTGGAGAAGCCTATTTTTTCATCAAATTCTCTTATAAGAAGTTCACCAGTGTCAGAGGAAAGAGAACCTCCTTGATCAGAGAGTTTAATCCGAGGGTTGAAATTAAGCGATATTTGGGGTAAAGTAGCCATGAAAAGAATCCTTTCTGTTGGTTATTTGGTGGTACTTATACCCTAACAGAAACGGATTCTTTTTTCATTTATTTCATGCATGAACGATCTAGGTAAAAGCCTATTAAATAAGAGTTTGTAACTGTTTTTAATAAATCTGTGAATAATTCAGGACAAACATAAAATTGTTTATTTTTCTGGTAATTTTTTTATATATTTTTGCTAATGTGGAACCGGTGTTTTTCTGCCGGACGAAAGGAATTGAAAATGACAGTGAATAAACAGGTATGTGAAAACTTGATTCCGGGAAAGGAACAAAAAAACAGACAGTGTTTATAGCAAACTGACTGCGAAGTTCTCTTTTCTTATGAAGCAAAAATGGACCATTTATTTTGCTCAGCAATTTTCATCATGTCTTCTTTTGGGTTAACGACAATCGGATGAGTGACATGGTTCAATAAGGGAATATCACTCTCACTGTCCGCGTAAGCCCAAATTTCTTCAGTGGTTTCTTCGGATACATACTGTTGTTCTTTGATCCATTTCGTTAACTTTTCTACTTTCACTTCTCCGTTAATAATCTGACCTAGTTCACCCTTGCAATGACCATTTTTAGTAAATAATAATTCCGTACTTATTACATGAGCGTCCAATTTTAAATCTTTTGTAAAGGCTTTTAGAAAAGGTTGAAGGGCCCCTGATAATAAAATGACGGTATCGCCATTTTTTTGGTGTTCGCGAATTTTACGAACTAAATTATGATGGATATCGTCCCTTCCGAAATTCACCAATTCTTGGAAGAAGTCCTCTAATTCAGCGTTCGTTTTGCCTTTGAATGTTTTGGCAAATGCTTTGAAAAACTCGTGGCGAAAGGTGTTTTTCCCTTTTACTACACCAAGGGCTGATGCTTTTACTAACCCACCTGCTACAACAGTCCATTGCTTTGTCTTAAAACGCTTTTTTCCAATTTGAAACATTGTTTTAAAGGAGTTTCCTTGATAGAGAGTTCCATCAAAGTCAACTGTAACGATTGCCAAAATCAACCACCTCATTTTTAAAGTAAGTATAAGATAGAATAGACCATTTGTAAATGAATGGCAGAATTAAATTTCAGAAAAAGTAAAAATAGCACCTAATACTAATACTTGGTATTATGGATGGTTCGCAGTATAATAGGAGTATTGATGTGCTCGAGGGAAGGATGGTTTTTATGACAAAAAATAAAATTGCTTTTGTAACAGATAGTACGGTTTATTTGACCGAGGAATTGAGAAATCATCCTGATATATATGTTGTCCCGATGGTTGTGATTTCAGAGGGACGTGAGTATGAGGATGGAGTTGAGTTATCAACAAATGAGTTATTCGATATTATTCGAAACAGCAAGGAGGTGCCAAAGACTTCACAACCTTCTGTTGGAACATTCGTTGAATTGTATAAAAAGCTTAAAGTGGACTATGATCAAGCAATTGCTTTTCATGTTTCCAATAAATTAAGTGGAACCATTTCAAGTTCAATCGCTGGCAAAGATCAAGCAGGTTTTGAGGTGGAAGTAATTGATTCGCTCTCATTATCTTATACGATTACCGAATTGATGACGAAAGGTCTTCAATTAGTCGAAGAGGGATGTGAGGTGAAGGATATAGCAGCTGAACTGAGAAATCAAGCGGCTAGAAGCAAGAATTTGATTTTATTGGGTAAGCTTGAACAACTTTATAAAGGTGGAAGAATGTCTGGAGCTCAATTTTTATTAGGTAATCTCCTGCAAATAAAGCCGATTCTCACGATTAATGAGGAAGGGGAGCTAGGATTGTTTGAACGCGTTCGCTCAGAGAAGAAAGCAACTTCCATGATTGTCGATGTAGTAAAGCAATCACTTGAAAAAGGGCTTGTGAAACAAATAGGAATAATGCATGGTAATGTAGAGGGAAAAGCACAGGAAATGAAGAGGATTATAGAAGAGACGATACCCAATATTGAAATTGTTATTGGTGAAATTAGTTCGTCATTAGCGGTCCATGCAGGGGAAGGAACGATTGCGTTGTTTTGGCATTACGAAAAAGTGTGAGTAGAACATCTACCTGCAAAAAAAGGGGAAAGAAGCTCAGAGTTAGACTCTGAGCTTCTGCTTTGTAATGTGGATTTTTATGAAATGCTCTAATCGTAGACCCGGTAGCTATTGAATTTTATAATCGATTGAATGATTCATACTTGTTTTAAATTCGATTAAAAATATATGATAGGTACTCTGAAACGATCTTTTTATTTAGAGCTCTTTTTATACGAAAATGGGTTTTGATGCTGATTTTGACACAAAAAAGCACCCTCCCTAAAATGGAATGACCATTTTTAAAGATTGGCTATGGCACCATTACTTGATTTAAGCTGGTTTTGATTTTTGGATATCTACCTCATAG
>NZ_JAYKTS010000062.1 GCF_037024155.1 Bacillus sp. 2205SS5-2 | reverse complement strand
AGGTAGATATCCAAAAATCAAAACCAGCTTAAATCAAGTAATGGTGCCATAGCCAATCTTTAAAAATGGTCATTCCATTTTAGGGAGGGTGCTTTTTTGTGTCAAAATCAGCATCAAAACCCATTTTCGTATAAAAAGAGCCTAAATGAAAAAGGAAAATAACTTATGCATGGATTGAGTAGGTAGAATCATAAGTGTTCTTTTTTAGAGAAGGCTCTTTGTATGAAAAAAGGCATATTTAGGTATCGTCAAATTAGTAAGTTTACCTTAAACATATCGGGTTTATACCATTATTGGGGTTGAAATTACTTTTTTCATGATAGGTGGCGGCGTGACGTGAGCGCTGCCATCGAGTTTTTCGTATACAATGTGGCTATTTCATCTGACTTTCATTAAAAAGCAAAAAACAATACGAAAAGAGCATTTAGAAAAAAGAGTTAATAATAGCCGTATTTGAGACGGATTATCTACTTGATAGGACCCATAAGATTTTTTATTCCCGGTTAATTAAGGCACTTTTCGTGAACCTTGTTGCTCTTGATGCATAGATTAAACAGTCTCTGAAGAAAAAACAATTTCAAATTAATAGCTATTGTTCGAATGCTTGTTTACATAGATAGGAATATAGAAATGGAAAATTCAGGTCTACAAGAATGTAGTGAAAGTCATCATGCTTAGATATTTATAGAAATTAAAGGGTTTATATGGAGAAAAACAGAAGATAGTAAAACAATGAGAATATTGAAATATATCTTGTTTTTCTATAAATCAAATGACGGGGGTATATTAATGGAGAAATTATTGAAACAAAATTGGGATCTACAATCTTTATATGAAGGGGGAAGTCAATCAGAGAAGCTTAAGTCTATCATGGTAACAATAGAAGTAGAAATTGAAGAGCTGGAAAAAAGAGTGGAGGAAAATAATCATCTAGAGGAAGGACTTAATATGGACAAGCTCTTGATCCAGTTGGGGCAAACGCAGGAGCGGATGAGTGAATGGTTACAAATCGATGAGTACCTTATTTGTCTTTATGCTGATAATGTAAGGGATTCATCTGCGTCTACATTGCTGTCTTATAGTGCAGAAATACATGCCAAGCTAGCGTCGCTTTTATTGGAATTGGATACCTCTCTTCTTAAGTTATCAGAAGAAAGCTGGCACAATTTCCTGCAAAAAAAAGAAGTGGAGCCCTTTCGTTTTTATTTAGAAGAAAGAAGGCAAGAGACAAAAGGTCGTTTACCCATTGAAACGGAAAAATTGATTCGTTCAATGTCGGTTAATGGCTTTGCTGGATGGGAGAGTCATTATAAACAACTGCTGAACAAATTAAAGGTTTCAGTCGTGAAGGAAGGCATAAAAAAAGAAATATCAATTGGTGAAGCGCTTCATGGTGTTGCATTTACAAAAGATAGATCAACACGTATCAAGTACGCTCAGGCAATTAAAGAAGTCTGTGAGGAAAATCAAGCAACCTTCGCTTCGACACTCAATCATTTTGCAGGCTTTCGACTGGATTTATACCAACAAAGAGGCTGGGAAAATGTTTTAAAAGAGACACTTGAACAAAATCGAATTTCGGAAGAATCTTTGCATTCAATGATGGAGGTTATCAATGAAAACAATCATCTTGTGCGTGAATTCGCTAAGAGAAAGCTAGCTTTGGAGAAAGTAGAAAGTCCGGCATACTATGATATTCGAGTTTCTTCTTTTTCAACAGAAACAAGCATTCCCTATGAGGAAGCGGTACATATTATCGTTTCCCAGTTTCGGGGCTTTAGTGAAAAGCTCGGTGATTTTGCAGAACGAGCATTTGAGCAGGGGTGGGTAGAAGTGGAGGATCGACCCGATAAGGCTTCGGGAGCATTTTGTGCCTCGATGCCACTAACCAAAGAGAGTCGAATATTTTTAACCTATAAAGGGAGTTATCAAGATGTTGTAACACTGGCTCACGAGCTTGGCCATGCCTACCATAATGAAATATTAATGGACGTAGTGCCATTTGCTAGAGAAAAAGGTACAGCTGTTGCCGAAACGGCATCCACTTTCTTAGAGAATTTAGTTTTGGATGCTGCCATAAGTAACGCTAGAGATGAACGTGAAAAATTGGCGTTATTAGAGAAGAAGGTAATAAATGGACTAAAATATATATCCATGATCCCTAATATGTTTATCTTTGAACAAAAACTTTATGAAAAGAGACAACAGGGCTTACTTTCTGCAGAGGAAATAAAAGCATTGATGTTAGAAACAGAGAAAGAGTTATATGGTGACCTTATCCAAGAGTTTGATTTGATGAAGTGGATCTATATTTCTCATTTCTACAGTGCGGACAAAGCTTTTTATAATATTCCCTACACGATTGGTTACCTCTTTAGTAACGGTATTTATGCAATAGCAAAGGAAAAAGGTGATTCATTCCCAGCTAGGTATGATGAGTTATTAAGAAACTCAGGTAGGATGACGATGGAGCAGCTTGCTGAGCAGTATTTACAGCAAGACTTACGTAAAAAGGACTTTTGGAAAGCTTCTCTTCAACCTGTTCGAGAGGGGTTAGAAGAATACTTATCATTGACCGAACGGATGATTTAACGAGTATTTTGTCTGGAGAGTTGTATTTATTGATATGATAAGCGACTTGAATGGAGGTGACTTTTACGGATGCAATACGAAGCTAAAAATTCAGAGGAATATTTAAATATGCTTGAAGAAGATTGGAGAAAGGAAAAACTGCTTTTGGTTCGGGAAATCATCCTTGAGAATGCACCAGAACTTGAAGAGGGAATTCAATATAAGATGCTATGCTATCGAGAGGGAGCTTCCACATTGTTTCATTTGAATGCACAAAAATCGTATGTCAGTTTATATGTGGGGAACGTAGAGAAGATAGAAAATGCTAAAGAATTACTAAGTGGATTAGATTATGGTAAAGGGTGTATCCGAATTAAAAAGTCTGTGGATTTGAATAAGTCCGGACTCGAAGGCTTTATCCAATCGACCTTATCTAAGTGGAGAGAAGGAGGGAACTTGGACTGTTAAGGAAGAACGGAGAAAGCATAAGCATAGTGTATGCTCCCTTTCCTTGGTAGAACCCGTTTGCCATATAGACATCATTCTTATTAGGGGCGTACCGAATGGAAATAGGGTTTGAAGCAAGCATTTCTATAAAAACTTCAAATTGACTCGTAATATTCCAAATCACAAACTATCTGGGCTATGAGAAGGAAAGTCTGCCAGTAAAAGTTAGATTCAAAGAAATAATCATTTGTTCTATATTTACCGTAGTTTCTCTACCAAAGAGTAAACGTGAGAATTGGTGAGTAATCTCCTCCACTTATTTCCACTCCTCACTAATCTATTTTAACCTTATAATAGAATAGAGGTGAGAGGGTTGAGGATATTAATCGTTTTAATTTCTTTGGTTTTAAGTGGTTGTAGTCTCCAACCCGTTATTGAGGTGTCGGGTGTTGAGAATGGAAAAATGTATGCAACAGATGTAATGATAGAGATAGATGAAGAGTTAGCTGGAAATTATACAATGCAATTAGATGGAGAGCCCATTCAATCGGGATATAATGTAACGAATAACGGAAAATATGAATTAAAGGTATCAGCGAAAAAATGGTGGCTGGAGGATTTGAAAACCATTACCTTTGACATTGATTTGAATCCACCCAATACCCCTTCGTTTGAAACGGAACCACTAGATGCATATTTTCAAGAAGCTTTATTTCAATTAGAGAAAGAAGATCGTGTTTCCTACGAAGTTATTTTAAATGGGAATCCTTATGACCTAAAAAAGCCGATTATCGATGAAGGACAATATGAACTTAAAGTCGTAGCGAACAAAGAAAATGGTCTCAAATCGACTAATTCCATTTCGTTCATGGTAGATAATACTTCCTACTCTAAAGAAGTGGTGGATCGGTTTGTTGAGTTTATGTTGACGGATGAAGAAGCTGTAGTCGATATCCTTTGGAAATGGAATAATGATGTAGAAGTCGTTCTGCATGGAGATCCGACAAACATGGATGTAGAGATGGTAAAGCAAAGTATAATGGAGGTCAATGATTTACTGCCAATTGAGCTTCAGTTAGTGGACAAAGTGACGAGCGTTTTTAACAATAAGATTGACATCTATTTTGTCCCCACGAGTCAATTCTCTAAGTATGGGTATGATGGTCCTATCGTACAAGGGGATATTCGCTATGAAGGATTTGCATTCATCACAGACATTGAGGTATACGGAGAGATTTCAGAAACAATTATCCTCATCGGAACAGATACCACACAAGAAAGTAGAAAAACGACCATTTTGCATGAAATCGTTCATTCGCTTGGTCTATATAACCATTTTGAAGAGGACAACACTAGCATTTTTTATCCATACAATGATACTGGGGTTACGACTCTAAGTGAAAAAGATCGAATCTTGATTGAGCTTCTTTACCGATATGAATTAAAACCAGGCGTAAGAGTAAATGACATTAGCAAATTATTAGAATCCAGAATAGAAGCCCCTTAAAAAAATCGATTTGTGAGTAGACTCAGAACTTTATACAAGCTCTGGGTCTTTTTATTGAAGGCTCTATTCGTTTCAGTTAGTACGTTTGATTTGAAAAATGAACGAATTTCTTTTTATTGCAACAACCAATACGAAAAACTCGATGGCAGCGCTCACGTCACGCCGCCACCGCCTATCATGAAAAGAAGCAATTTTAACCTCTTTATTGGTATAAACTTGATATATTCGGGGCAAACTTACTAATTTAGAGATGCCTAAATATGCCTTTTTTCATACAAAGAGCTTATTTAAAAGAAAGTTGAAACAAATATAGGAGATATTCGGTTATTCATATTCAGCAATCGGCCATGTGAATAAAATAAGGGATTGATTTCGTAGGAAACACTCGGAATAAGTGGCGTTAAGTGCAGGATAGTTAAAGAAGCAAGCAGATATAATTTCGTAGTGTACTCGTCAAAATTATGAAAGGGAGTGTTTTGAGTGAAAAAGCATATCCTTACTTTTTTTTCTGCTTCTGAGAGTAGGGAGGTGGAACTTTTCTTCAATATTTGACTACTCGTTTGAATATAAAAATTGTCAAAAAGGTTCTTACGAAATTGTGAAAAAACAAAGACACGAGTGGCTTTACTGGACCGTTTCCAATTAAAGCAAATGAAGGACAGAAATATTTTCGGGGTTATTTCGGAAAAGAACACATCTATGATCAACCAGTAGTAGTAAAAGCGATAAAAAAAGGTACAGAGGAACCGGTTGATTTTTTTTTCGGGTCCAAGTACCTTCTATGAGAGTGCGGATGTTAGTGCTGAAAGCGTGAATATGCCCTCGAATTTTAAATTTCCATCAGCGAGGGTATAAAAAATCCCTCTGTTTATTGATGAAGATCTTTTTGATAGTATTGTTGTTGAAGTTTTGTAGTAATTTCATCTTCAACTAAAGGGGGGCTATAATCGAAGAGCATAATAGGGGATGTGATAAACTATATGTGCAATCCAAAGAGAATGTTTTAAGCTATTTACGGAAATGTCGATGCACTCTTACACGCACATATTTTTCCTAGATACGAATGGGAACCAAATGAAAATATACCCAAAGCAGAATGGCATTATCTCCAAGCGAAACGGACGGATCGTAGATAACTTTATATAGAAGACAAGCATTTAATGGTATTATTCGGTAGCTGAATTTAGGAGAATGAACGAATTTCATACAGAATTTCTTTAAAACCAACAAGAATAAGTGAGAATTTTTTTGTTCAAAACGGAAACCGTCCCCCTGCGAAGCCATGGTGGAGTAAGAGGGGGAAATGTGCGAGATTGTCAGGAAAACATTTTATAAAAAAATTATCAATTATGTTGACACGTATGAGTGAAGGATGGTATATTAGAACACGTTGTTGCAAAACGACATCAAACGAGCTGAAAAACAATTTTTAAAAAGTTGTTGACAGGAACGAGTGATTCTAGTAACATAGTAAAAGTCGCTAACAACGACGAAGATTGAACTTTGAAAACTGAAAAGACGAAACGTCAACGTTAATTTTAAAAGTAAGAACATAGATTCTTACAAAAAATGTTTTATGAGCTAGTCAAACTTAACTTTTATGGAGAGTTTGATCCTGGCTCAGGACGAACGCTGGCGGCGTGCCTAATACATGCAAGTCGAGCGAACAATGAGGAGCTTGCTCCTCATTGTTAGCGGCGGACGGGTGAGTAACACGTGGGCAACCT
>NZ_JAYKTS010000061.1 GCF_037024155.1 Bacillus sp. 2205SS5-2 | reverse complement strand
TAATCGAGCTTCTTGAATATGCATTGAAAAAGAGCAACAAAAAGGTACAAAAACTAATCAATAGTCAACTACAACAATGGATTGCAGGCTTGCCTAACTACATCAAGGATTACCTGCCTATTTCAGTCTGCGAAAGTTGAGTAACTAATATAAAATGGAGGGATTTTTATGCAAGAAGAAAAAGTAATGAAGCAAATGAAATCAGAAGATTTTTTTCCAGTGACCGATGTGGATTACCTTGAGTATTACACAGGGAATGCAAAACAATCGATGCACTTTTTTTGTAAAACATTTGGATTTAAACCGGTTGCGTATTCGGGGCTAGAAACAGGAAATCGTGAATCAGTGTCCTATGTATTACAACAACGAAATATTAGGTTAGTGGTGACGGGAAGCTTAAGTGAAGAAACGAGAGTTGCAGAGTTTGTGAAAAAACATGGTGATGGCGTTCGCGATATTGCCTTAACGGTAGACAATGTGGAGAAAGCATATGAATCGGCTGTATCAAGAGGGGCGATTGAAGTTCAACCACCTAGTGAAATAAGTGACGAATATGGTAGTGTGAAAAAAGCGGTAATAGGAACGTACGGAGATACGATTCACACCCTTATGGAGCGAAAAGACTATACCGGTGCATTTATGCCAGGTTTTGAAAAAGTGGATTTCACGATCCCGTATGCAGACGCAGGTCTTATTGCCATCGATCATGTCGTCGGAAATGTGGAGCGAATGGAAGAGTGGGTGAGCTATTATGAAAAGGTCATGGGCTTTAAAGAGCTACGACATTTTACCGATAGTGACATCAATACAGAGTACTCTGCTCTAATGTCGAAGGTGATGCACAATGGTGGAAGAATTAAGTTTCCTATTAATGAGCCGGCAGAAGGGAAAAGAAAATCACAAATTCAAGAATATCTAGAATTTTTTAACGGTCCTGGAGTGCAACATTTAGCACTCTTAACAGAGGACATCGTAGAGACGGTTAGTGTCTTAAAAGAAAATGGGGTTGAGTTTTTAGCGACGCCAGACTCCTATTATGAAATGCTGTCAGAGCGAGTCGGTGAGATTGATGAAGAAATTTCTAGATTAAAAGAGTTAAGTATTCTAGTTGATCGTGATGATGAAGGATATTTATTACAAATATTCACGAAGCCGATTGTGGATCGACCGACTTTGTTTATTGAAATCATTCAACGGAAAGGAGCGCGAGGTTTCGGAGAAGGGAACTTCAAGGCCTTATTTGAATCGATTGAACGGGAACAAGAACGTCGAGGGAATTTATAATATTTTTAATAGGGAGAGAGATTTTCTCTCTTTTTTTCGAGCTACGACAATTTAGACTGTTTTAAGTGGGTTCTGGTTGCAGTGGCTTGCGGCTCGGGGTCAAATGAATAACCCTCCAGTGATGCAAGCATCACCTCCGAGTTCTTCATTTGCCTGCCGCCTCAGGGCGAGCCACTTTCGCTTTTCTTGATGACTTTGTCTGATGTAGGGGAGGTTGAGATGATGATTAAAACTCGTTCGAGGGTAGAGAGCCTTTCACCTTATGTGTTAGGAAAAAGTATTGATGAGGTGAAGCAAGAGTTGAATTTGAGTGAGATTCGAAAAATGTCTGAGAATGAAAATGTGTATGGATGTTCACCTTTTGTGAAGGAAAAACTTCCTGCTTATTTTGGAGAAATGCATTATTATCCAGATGGGATGGCGAGAGACTTGGCCATAAAGGTTAGCGAGCAACTTGGTGTCCATGTGGAAAATCTTGTGTTTGGAAACGGATCAGATGAAGTCATTCGCTTGTTGACACGGGCATATATATCAGCCGGAGATGAAGCGGTGATGGCTGATGTGACTTTTCCGCGTTACAAAACCAATGTTTTTTTAGAAGAGGGAGTATCCATCACGGTTCCATTAAAAGAAGGCACCCATGATTTGACTAGAATGCTTGCCAGTATCACGAATAAAACGAAAATGATTTTTGTGTGTAATCCGAATAATCCTACCGGCACCGTCGTTGGCAAAAAGGAATTGTTAACCTTTATTAAAGCAGTGCCAAACCATGTCTTAGTGATTATTGACGAAGCTTATTTTGAATATGTAACCACTGAAGATTATTTAGAAACGATTCCTCTGGTTCAGGACTTTTCTAATCTTGTGATACTTCGTACTTTTTCTAAAATATATGGATTAGCCAGTTTGCGTATAGGCTATGGTGTGATGGACAAGAAAGTTGTTAGAGAACTTCAAAAAGTAAAAGATGTATTTAATGTCAATCAGCTAGCCCAGTTTGCTGCAGTGGAAGCCTTGAAAGACCAGGATTTCATTGAATCATGCTCAAGAAAAAATGAGGAAGGACGTCTTTTTTTAGAAAAAGAATTAAAAAAACTTCATGTTGACTTTTTTCCGTCTCAGTCTAATTTTATGATGGTCAAGTTTGCACAAAGAGGAGACGGCATTTCAGATGAATTGTTAAAAAGGGGCATAATCGTCCGGGCGGGCACTTTACTTGGTTATGATGACACTATACGTGTCACCATAGGGTCTATCGAAGACAATGAAGCATTCATAAAAGTCTTATCTGAGATTCTAATGGACGAAGATGCTGGAGAAAGTTTGTAAAAAAAAGAGGTATTTTCTGGAGGGTCTGTTCGTATCTATTGTTGCTATCTTGTCTATTATTGATAGAATTCTCCGTTTTGCTGATGATTCACATCAAAAATAAACGAAGAGATGTCCCGAATCAAAGATATTTCATCGTTATAGATTGGTTCTAAAAGCAACAAACTTTGCGAAAACAGTTTTTCAGAAACATTGAGTTGATGAGGGAGGAAAAGGATGGAGATTACACCAGATAACTTAGCGTGGCAAGATGCTTATAAACTGTTAATTGGTTCAATTGTACCGAGGCCGATCGCGTTTGTATCAACAATAGACACAGACGGAGTAGCCAATCTAGCTCCCTACAGTTTTTTTACCGCAATATGTGCAGATCCGATGCTTATTTGTTTTTCTCCTATGAGAAGAGGAAACGACGGTGAGAAAAAAGATACGCTTCGTAATATTGAGAAGTTGAAGGAATTTGTGATTAATATCGTAAGTGAAGAGTTTACAGAGAAAATGAATGATACAGCCAAGGAATTTGCTCAGAATGTGGATGAATTTGAAATGGTTGGATTAACGAAGCTACCATCAAAAACGGTTAAACCGTTTCGAGTTCAGGAGAGTAAGGTGCAACTAGAGTGCATTTTACATGAAGTCCTTCATTTTGGTGACACTCCTGGTGCAGGAAGTTTAGTCATCGGAAAAGTTCAACATGTACACGTTTTAGATGAACTTTTTCATCAAGGAAGAATCGATACTGAGTTATTAAAACCAATCGGCAGGTTAGCGGGTCAAGTTTTTACCAATCCATTGGCCGATACATTTGAGCTAGTACGAAAGAGGTGAGGGGATGAAGTGGGTTACCTTTATCAACCCACAAGGGCTTGAAAGAGCAGGTTGGCTACTTCCGAATGGAGTAGTTGATATGCATCGGGCTTCTGGAGGGGAATTGCCGAAAGATTTATTGTCGCTTATTCAACATTTTGGAAAATATGAAAAAAAAGTGAAAGACCTATTTTTAAATACTCCCCCATCACACACACATCGGGAAGTGACGCTACTTGCTCCTTTACCTAGACCGGTAAGTTTTAGAGATTTTTACGCCTTTGAAGAGCATGTGAAAACAGCACGTGAAAAGCGAGGATTATCTGTTGTTGATGAGTGGTATGAGATTCCTGTTTTTTATTTTTCCAATCATTTATCTATTCGTGGTCCACAGCAAAAAATCATCGCGCCTAAGGAATGCAAGTGGCTTGATTATGAACTTGAGGTGGCTTGTGTTATTGGCGCAGAAGGTCGAAATATTTCAAAAGAAAGCGCAGATAAATATATATTTGGGTATTGCATTTTGAATGACTGGAGTGCTCGTGATCTTCAGCGGCAGGAAATGAAAGTGGGGTTAGGACCTGCGAAAGGAAAGGATTTTGCTACCTCGATTGGTCCTTATATTATTACGCCAGATGAGCTCGAAAAGTATAAAACAGACAGTGGCTATCATTTAGAAATGATTGCAAGTGTAAATGGACAGCTGCTATCAAAAGGGAATTTAGCAGATATCTATTATTCATTTAGTGAAATGATTGAACGAGCCTCTACAGATATCACATTATATCCTGGAGAACTAATTGGATCCGGAACGGTGGGATCTGGTTGTATTTTAGAACTCGGAACAGACGTCCATAGATGGCTACAATCAGGTGATGAGGTAGAGCTAAGAGTAACAGGGTTAGGTGTATTGAAAAATAAGGTTTTCTAAGGAGTGTTAACCGAATGTATTATCGACAAATGGGAAGCATCCCACATAAACGTCATACCCAATTTACCAAAAAAGATGGAACGTTATATCGTGAACAGGTCATGGGCACGAGAGGTTTTTCAGGCTCACAGTCGATTCTGTATCATCACCATATGCCGACCGAAGTAGTAAAGTCAGAGCTTGTTGGCTGCTATTTGCCTCAATATGAGCAAGGACAAGCATTGAAACACCGTCACTTTCTGACGAGTAAACAGTCTGTGTCAAAAGATGCTCTTCAAGGCAGAACGTATTTATTAGGAAATGATGATTTACTTATAGGTACAGCACGAGTCAAAGAAGATATGAAAAGCTATTATCGTAATGGAGATGGCGACGAAATGTTATTTGTTCATTACGGTAGTGGAAAATTAGAAACGATGTTTGGTAGTCTTACATACCGAAAAGGAGACTATGTTATTATTCCAATCGGGACGATTTATCGTGTTCTACCTCAAGAAGAAACTAAGTTTTTATTTGTAGAATCATTTAGCCAAATTACCACTCCCCGCCGTTATCGTAATGAATACGGTCAGCTTTTGGAACATAGTCCGTTTTGTGAGCGTGATTTACGCGGACCAGAAGAATTATTGACTTTTGACGAAACAGGAGAATTTGAAGTGCTAACTAAATCACGTGGGCAACTTCATTCACATATTTTAAATCATCATCCGCTCGATGTCATAGGTTGGGATGGGTATTTATATCCATGGGTGTTTAATATAGAAGACTTCGAACCAATTACAGGCCGGGTTCACCAACCCCCACCAGTACATCAGACCTTTGAGGGAAATAATTTTGTAATTTGTTCTTTTGTTCCCCGTCTTTATGATTATCATCCTGAATCAATTCCGGCTCCATACTACCATAGCAACGTGAATTCGGATGAGCTCCTTTACTATGTTGAAGGCAATTTTATGAGTCGAAAGGGGATTGAAAAGGAATCTATTACCTTGCATCCACTTGGCATTCCGCATGGTCCTCATCCTGGCACAACTGAAGCGAGCATCGGCAAGAAAGAAACATTAGAGCTTGCTGTGATGATTGATACGTTTAAGCCTTTGAAAATCGTAGAAGATGCGAAGGAGATAGAGGATGAGCAGTATATGTTTTCCTGGATAGAAAAATAAAAAGAAGGAGCTTACTCTTTATGAGAAGCTCCTATTTAAGTTAGTAGGCTCTTTTCGCAAACATTGTTGCTCTAGCACGTAAAAACAGATTGAAACACACTTTCCTTTCCTCATTTCGAGTTTAAAATAAGGCGAAAAGATGCGTGAAGTCAATCTTCATCACGAAATAAGGACTAATTCGAAAAGCCGCAATCACTGCGAAAACAGTCAATTAGTAAGAAAGTAAAGAATTTTATATGGATTTTTTTCTTGAATTCATGCGCCTTCTGCGTTTCTTTTATGGAGTAGGTTCGATAAAATAAAGAAATAAATATTTAATAATTTGCATAGTGAGGAGAAGTGAAGATGCATGGTGATCAAACGATGTGATTGGGTAAATGATGATCCTTTATATAAGGACTATCACGACCATGAATGGGGCGTACCCATTTATGATGATGGTTTATTGTTTGAGTATCTTATTTTAGAGGGAGCCCAAGCAGGGTTGAGCTGGTACACAATATTAAAAAAACGAGAAAATTACCGAGAGGCCTTTGATCATTTTCAACCGGAAGTTATAGCTCAATACGATGAGGACAAAATTCAACAACTTCTCCAGAATGAGGGAATTGTTAGAAATAGATTAAAAATAAGGTCAGCAGTAAGCAATGCCCAATGTTACATAAAAGTGAAAGAAGAATTTGGTTCTTTTTCAAGTTATATATGGTCCTTTGTAGATGGTAAGCCGAAAAACAATCACTTTCAGTCCCTTTCAGACGTACCAGCCTCGACTGAAATAAGTGATCTTTTAAGTAAAGATTTGAAAAAACGTGGTTTTAAATTCGTAGGTTCAACCATCTGCTATGCTTTTATGCAGGCTGTGGGAATGGTAAATGATCATGTGGAAGAGTGTTTTTGTTCGACCATAGAACCATTTTCGTAAAGGTTGTTGCTTTTCGAGCCAGTCTATAAACGGTGATATAGTCTTGTTTTGGGGTATCTTTTCGGGCTCCTCGTCATTTACAGTGATTATATAGAGAAAATCCAACTCTCTTTTTCTCAAAACCTAAAAACCGGACAAGGGAATGAGTTCAGTTGTGAGCGAAGTATGGCTCCGCACTGTTACTCATTCTTTTTATTTGAATGCGAAA
>NZ_JAYKTS010000060.1 GCF_037024155.1 Bacillus sp. 2205SS5-2 | reverse complement strand
CGGTTTCGTAAACGGGGTTTTATCCACCAAAAAAGAGGCGACCTCAGACCTGCATTAACAGGATGAACAGTTTAATGCATCATTAAACCGCTAGACCCCATTTTCATTCATTGCGGTGTCTGACAGGACATGGGGTTTCGTAAAGATTGTTGCAATTATCACAAAGAAAAAACAGGCAGTAAGTATTTTGATTGATTTCTTATTTTTTTATCTGGAAATGAAGAATCTTTCACTAGGAAAAGAGCACGAGGTCATACAAGTCAAGGGATTCATTCTTAATCGAAAAGCCATAATCTTTACTTATCTCACTTTTAGGATATCGCTATTCTGTTGAAAATAATCTTTACAACTTATTCATTCAGAAAATAGTTAGAATAGTAAAGCATAACAACTCGTAATAGTCAAAAGCTCTCATGGAAAATGGGTTCTACATTTCATTCATGATTCAAAATTTGTAAATAAATTGTGAATAGGTGCATGTGGGAATTGAGGATTATTCTTGCTTTTAATAGATTCGATCAACGTTTTTCATCTATAATAGATAGGGAAGCGCTTTCCACAATAGATCTCACTTTCCTCTGCTCGTTATGCTATGAATAATAATCTATACTACATAGGCATTCATTCAGAAAATATTACGAATTGCAAAAGCCAAATAATCTCATCAAAATTGATTCTTCTTGTCATTCGTGATTCGATATTTGTAAATGGTTGTTGAATTGGTGCATGCGGGGAAAATGAGATACATGGAAAATGAACCGATAGAAAGAAGTGAGGTACCATGAACAATAGAGCGTTAGGGAATACAGGTATTCGTGTTTCGGAAATTGGATTTGGTGCATGGCAACTCGGAAATCAAAAGGACTGGGGGCAAATGTCGGATCAAGAGGCGGTCGCGTTAGTCCATGAAGCCTTGTTCTTTGGGTGTGGTTTCTTTGACACTGCCCCAAATTATGGATTGGGTAAAAGTGAAGAATTTTTAGGGAAAGCTTTAGTTGGGAAAAGAGAGCAAGTTGTGATTAGTACAAAATTTGGTCATCACGTCAATAATCTTCAAAATTTTGATGAAAAACTAATTCGCTCGTCACTTGAAGGGAGTCTGCATCGTCTTCAGATGGAATATGTTGACGTGCTACTTTTACATAATCCGCCTTTTGAGTGTATCAATGAGAACAGCCCTCAATTCGAGGAGTTAGAAAGATTAAAAGATGAAGGGAAAATCCGTGCCTACGGAGCTTCAGTGGATTCAAGCCGTGACCTCATTCAGCTAGTGAATACGACAAAAAGTCAAGTTATTGAAGTTATGTATAATATCTTTCATCAGGAACCTGCTCGAGCTTTTGCACTCGCAAAAGAGAAAGAGGTTGGTCTTATCGCCAAAGTACCTTTAGATTCCGGGTGGCTGTCAGGCAAATATGATGAAAACAGCCACTTTGAAGGCATCCGAAGTCGCTGGTCAAAAGAACAAATTGAGAGACGGGCATCCTTGCTACCGAAAATAGCCCATTTAGCAGGCGAACATACCTCTCTTGTACAGGTAGCATTAGGATTTATACTTTCAAATCCAGCTATCTCAACTGTCATTCCAGGAGCAAGAAATGTGAAACAATTAAAGGAGAATATATCAGCAAGTAATGTTTCTATGTCTTCGAAAGATATTAAGCTGCTTGAGCAAGTCTGGGAGCAAGAATTGGCAAGAGATCCGTTAGCTTGGTGAGAATATATACAATATTGAGGAGGAATAAATATGAGTTATGTACCAGATGAACAAAGGTATGAATCGATGATCTACAATCGTTGTGGGAAATCCGGTCTTAAATTGCCGGCAATTTCGCTTGGATTGTGGCATAATTTTGGTGGAGAAGATGCATTTGAAAATGGACGTTCACTAGTTCGAAAAGCATTCGACTTAGGAATTACTCATTTCGATCTTGCCAATAATTATGGACCACCACCTGGTTCGGCAGAAGAAAACTTCGGAAAAATCCTTCAAAAAGATTTTGCGGGCTATCGTGATGAACTGATTATTTCAACGAAGGCTGGTTATGGAATGTGGTCAGGACCCTATGGTGATGGGGGGTCAAGGAAATATTTAATCTCTAGCCTTGATCAAAGCTTATCGAGAATGGGATTAGATTATGTTGATATTTTTTATCATCATAGACCAGATCCAGACACGCCGATGGAAGAAACGATGATGGCCCTTGATCATCTTGTGAAACAAGGAAAAGCGTTGTACGTAGGAATTTCCAATTATGGAGTGGAAGAAACCAAAGAAGCCATTCAAATTCTAAGAGAATTAGGCACGCCAGTTCTGATTCATCAGCCTGCCTATTCTATGTTGAATCGCTGGGTAGAGGATGGATTAACCACCTTACTACAGGAAGAAGGAGCCGGAAGTATTGCGTTTGTACCACTTGCCCAAGGCGTACTAACTAATCGGTATTTACATGGAGTTCCTACAGATTCACGTGCTTCTAAGGCGAATAGCTTTTTAAATCGTGGCGATATCACGGCGGAAGTGATCGAAAAAGCTCAGAAACTAAACGAAGTAGCCAAAGAACGAAATCAATCTCTTGCACAAATGGCAATAGCGTGGGTTCTACGTGGGAAAAGGGTCACCTCTTGTTTAATCGGCGCAAGCAAGGTGAGTCAATTGGAAGAGAATGTAGCAACATTAAAGAACCTAGAGTTTACTCCACAGGAATTGCATTTGATAGATGAGATTTTAAATAGGTAGTGAGCCAGGGGTGAGCCAGGGGGACAGTCCCTCTGGCTCTTTTATGCTATCACACAAGCTGAATTTGTGTTGGCTCTATCAATATTGGTCCTAATAGGTTCGCAGTTCAGTGAAAACATACTCCATTAGAAGAACGATCAAATTACCCTTTAAAAAAATGGAGCTAACGTCTTTCAAAACAAAACCATCCGCTATGCCTGGATGACAGCGGAAATAAACTAAGTGGACGCAGCCTCTTTGCCCATCCTCGGTAAACTAGCCATAAAAAGTATTTCTCCCAAATAATAAGCAATAACATACCGGAAGAACCTTTCCTATGGCTCAGAAAATTGAAACCTTTACCCATATTGTACGTAAAGGTTGTTTAACTAGGGGAGGTTGGATTATGAAAAATATCATTGGTTTAATCAAGAAAATATTAGTTTTATCGTCAGTTTTTGTAGTGTTTGTAGGTTGTAGTTCTCCAAAGGAAATTGATGAGAATGTGAAAGTCATCCAAATTTTTTTGGAGAAAGAATTCACAGGACCTAATGATGAACTAAAGTATGCTCTAGATCAAGATGGTGCATCCTCACCTGAATTAGAAAAATATGTAAAAGAAAACTATAAGCCTTTAGTTATGAATTGGGAAGATATGATTAATTCTAATCACATTTTGTTATTTCAAAGATTTGCATATGGAAATGGGTATCAATTGCAACCAACCAATATTGATATACAAAAGGTTCAAGATAATGCATATGAATATAAAGTCAAAGTGGAATACAGAAAAGATGGTGAAAAAAACACTGCTACAATTTCTGCAAGAATTAATCTCAATGACGATGGCAAGATTGTAACCATTCGAAATATGGATGATGAAGGATTATTAGAAATAATGAAACAGTGAAAAGGGCGCCAGGGGGACAGTCCCTCTGGCGCCTTTCCTTTCTCTCAAGTAACTCAAATCTATCCTACATGAGTCTAGGCAATCGAGCTGAACATTGTCAGGAGTATCTATCAAAATAACTGATCACTTCCTGAAGTAAATAATAGAAATAACCGAAATTGTATCCTCTTATTGAACAAAGCAAATCCAATATGAGTCATGTACCATTTCTGTAAAAAAGTGGTTCCGATATGGGATTTCTATTACGATTTCAATTGTGGCTTGATAAGAGTATTTTTATCTGTACCACCTTTATGGACACATGGAGAAAAAGAGATGCACTACAAGTTTGATAAGATGAAAAACTTTCTATTAAAGCTATTAAATAAACTTGTTCTTACTTAAATTCTTCAAGTACTATTCAGGGTATTGCTTTCGTTAGCAATCTGTACAAATATTTGTACATCCTTACAAAATTCTGAGCAAAAGGGATACTCATTTTATTAAATAATATTGATTTGCAGGCTCAGTAAATGGAAAAAGTAATTGAGTACCCTAAAATGCCACAAAACAAAGAAGTGTACCAAAGATTATTAAAATTATCAGGTAGAGAAGAATAGTGTTGTCATCCTACGGGGTGCTTTTTCTTATGGCCAATAGAATACAATAAAACGTTGAGAGTTTTCTCCTTCTCTGTATAATATGCGGAGGGAGGGAAGCAACATGAAAAAACTACTTTTTATCTTGATAGTAGCATTATTATTAGCTGCTTGTAACAATGAGACACTGGATAAGAATCAATCAACAAATGAAAAAGTAGAGGAGGAAGTGGATGCTACATTAAACACTGAGTCTGAAGAAAATATTGTAGAAGAAAATAATGAGCCGCAAGAAAAGCATGATGTTATCGTCGAGGAAGCTACAATTTTAGAGCTGAAAAAAATAAAAGAAGAAACATCTCAACCATTGACTGAAGCAGTAGTGAAAGAAATTCTAGAATTTAATTCTATTGGAGCGGAAGACACTTTAGTGAATTTTTCAATTGATGCTGGAGAAATAAAAGCAACTATTACTCTAGCTTCTAGCGATATGTTTACTCCTGAGGATATAGCGATAACACGATGCAGTCAGCTCTCTGATGAATTATTATTTCATAAAGGTTGGGAAACCTTAACTGTTACATATGAAAATATTGGAACAGTTAGCATGTATCGTAAATAATCCGAAACTAACGAATATGGTAGTTATTTTCCTACTTTAGTAATTGAAGAAAAACTACATTTAAAACTAGAAATTTTCAGGGGACGCTTCCCTGTTTTTTTATTGGGTAAATATGGAAACGTTTAGTATGTTCATGCTACCGCATTGAAAAAGCTTCCACTCAAGCCTTATTTGTGAAGGTTCATATAAAACTGTTTCTAATAGGTTCATATTTCAGTGAAAATAAAGACCATTAGATGTATCGGCCAAATAACCCTTAAAAAGTGATGGAGCTATTGTCCTCGATACAAAACCATCTGCTTAGCTAGCAAGATAGCTGATATTAATAGATAAAAAGCGATTACAGATGATTTATTATGGTAGGGGGTGTTCGTGAATCATAATGGAAGTTCCGTTGCTAAGGAGATATATATGTTAAAATATGTATTAGATTATGGATTCCAGTTCATAAACTAACGGGTTGGCATTATGGAAGATTTGATTTCGAGATAATCAATTACTGAAAATTGAGTCAATCGCAATAATTTGAGTGAGCTTTTATTAAGTTGTTAGCGGTTTTATGGAAAACCATATTCCGATTTATTTTGCCAGAAAGCTTATAAAATAGAATTACTTAAACCAAAATACTTTATTGCGTTGAACAGAATCTTCATTAATCCTACACTAAATCAGAAGTTGTATTTTAGTTCAAACATTTTCCGAAGTCACTAAATAAAAAGATTGGATCTTAGTCGTCGGAGTGATAAAGATGACCCGAAAATACGTTTTGATAATAGGTGGTACAGGTATGTTGAAGGATGTTTCACCTTGGTTTGTAGGTTTAGGAAATAAAGTCTCTGTAATTGGAAAAAGCAAAAATAAGCACCTTGATTTGGTAAAAGAGTCAGCGAACCCAGAGTTCATTAATAGCTTAATAATAGATTATGTTAATCTTTTCTTGTTTGAGAAAATTGATAGAAATGCAATTGAGAATTTTGGTCCTATTTCAAGAGTTGTTAGCTGGACGCCATCTCTAACCTCATTCGAAACTGTATACATAATAGTGTCTGAACTGATCAGTGATTAGAAGTTGTTTCAAATCAAAGGCAGCAGAAGAAATTTTAAAGACGATGTTCCAATCATTTCTAGAAAATGTAAGCATAGAAGCATTTATTTGGGTTTTATTGAAGAGGATAAACGTTCAAGGTGATTAACTAACAAGGAAATAGCAGAAGATGTCAGTACCAGTATAAAAGAAGAGCGTACATCGGTTATTGTAGGTAAGTTTCATCCTTATGAAAATGCCAAAATGATAAAAAACCAAAAGAAAAAAGCACAACAATCTAACAGTTGCATCACTTCTTCTTAAGCTAATTCCAACAGCTATCCCATACTACAGCTATCGTGAAACAATATTTTTCGGAGCGTCAATGTGACCTGAAGTTTCTTTTTTAAAGGCTCTTTTCGCATACTTTGTTGCTGTAGCATACAAAAAAGGATGGAAACACTCTTTTCTTTCCTCATTTCGGGTTAAAAATGATGCGAAAAGATGCCCGAAGTCATTCTTCATCACGAATTGAGGGCTAATTCGAAAAGCCACAATCTTTGCGAACACAGCCTTTTTTAAAAAATGGGAATCGAAAGAAACCTGTCCCTCTGTCCCTATAAAACCGCATAGGTGATAGTTTAAGTTTTTGAAATAATATTGAAAAGATAGAGTAAACTGAAAAATATGATATAATAATAAAGTCTAAAAATTCACTTTATATTTTAGGCGATATTAATTTAGGAGGCGTTCAATATGACAAACTCAACTGTTTCTTTCATATATCATCACAAGGGGATAACGCCTAATTAACCAAAATGTTTTGCGTTTCCCCAAAATCGAAAGGGGAATATTTATGAAAAATGTTAAGGTGAATCTTGAAAAATTGAATTCAGAAAACTGGTATGAATGTTGTAAATTAGAAGTTTCTGAGGAACAAAAAAATTATATTGAACCAAATGCAATTTCTATAGCTCAATCAAAGTTTGAGCCAGCCTTAAAAGCCAATGCCATCTATTTTGATGGGAAAGTAGTAGGTTTTTTGATGTATAATTCTGTAAAAGAAGAGCTCGATGGCTATTGGGTGTATCGAATAATGATTGATAAGAATTTTCAAGGTAAGGGTATCGGAAAAGAAGCAACAAAGTTAATGATTTTAGAGATGGCTACCTTACTGGATGCTAAAAAAATTGTTGTAGGCTATAACCCCGAGAATAAGGCTGCTCATCTTTTATATTCAAGTTTGGGTTTTGTTGATAATGGGGATCGATTCGGAAAAGAAATGGCTGTTATCAAAAACATTTAAGACTGAGGGATAATTCTAGATAGAAAAATGATTGAGGAAACAGTTTATCGAGTTCATTTAACTATTGGAAACATTACTAATGTAATAGCAAATGACCATCAAATTGCACACTATTTTGATGGTCATTTTTTGTTAATATAACGTTTTTCCCTTAAATTAACACTTAATTTGTATAGTGAAATGTAATTCCATGTGTTAACAAACACTAGCTCAAGCATGTCTACATTTTCATCTACATGTTAACTAATAATTTACATGAAATGGTTGGTAAAATAAGTGGAAAATATAGCAAGATTAGTTATCTTGCAAGGTGCAGAATCTATTTTGTCTAAAATATGTATTAGGTTGTGAAATGCTGTACTTATTCTAGAGGGCAGAATGCTTGAACATAATTATAGTGTAATTTAGAACAAAAAGTGGAGGGGCGCATGGATAATAGTAAGTTTGATGAGTTTATTAAAATTGCGAAAAAACTAAATGATATTGAAATAATACCTTTGTTAATGGGTTCGGTGGGTTTAGAAGTCATTACAGGAAAGAATTGGGACGCTCAAGACTTAGATGTTCATGTACCTGGTGATAAAAGAGGGTGGGAAGTGCCGCCTGAATTATCTATATATAACTGGATAGAAATTATGAAAATTATGAGTTCTATGGAATATAGCCTAATTGATTTGCATGAACATGAGTTCACAAAAGAGGGACTCTCAGTTGAGTTTGGAATTATTGATACTTTACCAAATTTCGCAGGAGTTCAATTAGAAAATTTAGAAATGCATCAAAATGGAGATGTGAAGTATTATTTACTAAATCCACAGCAATATTTATGTACGTATGAGTCTTCATCTAAGGATAGTTATCGAGCAGATAAAAATAATAATAAAGATATACTAAAAATAAATTTCTTGAAAAGTATGATTTTTAAGAAATAAAATTCTTACACAAACGATGAAATGAAAATCGGGAATAATATATCTCTCTCAAAAAATCTATAATGTAGAGAGTGGCGAAACTTCTAAGTCAGACGAAAAGACAACTCCGTTATTCGTTTAGAAATAGATTGATAGCGGGGAGTATATTCAATAACTATTCTCCTTCGGGACATCTTGGGTGGTGGGAAAACTAGTGAGGTGGTACAGTATATACAAGGACAATTGAAAGGGGAAATGAAAAAATGATTATGGTGACCAATAGCATTCGCATTAAAAAAGGACATGTGCATGAGGTGGCGAAACGATTTCAACAGCCAAAAGCAATACATAAAACACCAGGCTTCCTCCGTATGCAAATCCTCATTACAAAAGAGATCGAAGAGTATGATGAGTTAAAGGTATGCACAACATGGGAAAACGAAGAATCATTTGAAGCTTGGACGACTAGTAATTCGTTCAAAAGTGCTCATACGAAAAGGCAAGGGGAAGAAAACCAAGAAAAGATTATGCTAGGTTCGAGCTTGTCTAAATTTGAAGTAGCTTTTGAACATGAGAAGGAGTAAGGGTGAGCCAGGGGGACAGTTCCTCTGGCTCTTTTTCAGGAAGAAGGAATATGGCGAAAGCTTGTCCCTACCAACTCATTGAAGAAGCTACCACACAAGCTGAATTTGTGGTGGCTCTATCATTATTGGTCCTAATAGGTTCGTAGTTCAGTGAAAACATACGCTGTTAGAAGGATCGACAATAACAGTTTTCTATAAGAAAAGGAGCAATCATCTCCAAAACAAAACCTTACGCTTAGCCAATACGATAGTAGATGAAAAAGAGAAAATCTAATTACAGAAGAATCATTATGGTAGGCAATGTTCATGAGTAGAAATCTAGATCCATACAGGTAAGCCGTTGTAAAGAAGTGAGACATTGTGATGGGATTAAAGCAGAATAGTCGTCATTGCTTCTTATTTAAACCACTTTAAGCTAGCATTTAATGGGTATGTCAACCAATCATATCGGGAGAACCGTGCCCATAGCCCTTATAAACTCAATTTATTTAAAAATCGTTGTTGTCTAAATAGAGAATAATTGAAATAATTAAATATTATTGAAGGAGTGTTTTCAAAAGTAACGCAAATAACCCATGTGAATTTTAATATAAAGGAGTTAATAAAAATATGGATAAATTTTATGGCTCCTCGTCATTTACAGTGATTATATAGAGAAAATCCAACTCTCTTTTTCTCAAAACCTAAAAACCGGACAAGGGAATGAGTTCAGTTGTGAGCGAAGTATGGCTCCGCACTGTTACTCATTCTTTTTATTTGAATGCGA
>NZ_JAYKTS010000059.1 GCF_037024155.1 Bacillus sp. 2205SS5-2 | reverse complement strand
ATCGGTTTCGTAAACGGGGTTTTATCCACCAAAAAAGAGGCGACCTCAGACCTGCATTAACAGGATGAACGGTTTAATGCATCATTAAACCGCTAGACCCCATTTTCATTCATTGCGGTGTCTGACAGGACATGGGGTTTCGTAGGTAAATAAACCGCTATAAAGATAGTATTCAAATCAATTTTTGTATTTTCTTTTGGATGTGACCCTGCAAAATGGAGAATTCCTTTGAAGAAAAATTCAATTGCTACCGTGTATATGAAAAGGACATAGCCCTCTATATACTAATAATTAATTTGATCAATTTCATATTACCTATATATCGCCAATAGGATACTACATATAGTTGAATTAAACCGTCTTCAACTATATGTTCGCAGGATAGGGCTAGTTAATTCCCTCATATAATCGTCTCAATTACCAAGTGTTAAAATTATTTTGTTCATGATAATGGATGAATCCATGCTTTTCAGCAAATTCACGAGATTTCTTTTCATCAACAAAAGAGACCGTGAACACGTCAAACGGATGTAGGTTCTTCAATTTTTTCAACTTATGAACTTGGATAATTCCCCAATCATCTTCATTTAACTCGTAATCCTGAAAATCCTCCCACATGATCGCATCCATATAGGGATGCGTGTATTCCATAAATAAGTTGATTCCCCAGTTTTGTATCATCAATATGTTTGGATAACGGTCTTTTACTTCCTCCAACAACTCTAGTAATCCAAAGACTTGCTGCTCATAAATATCGGCATCCTCTTTAAAATAGTCATCTATATCACCAACCGTATCAAAAAAAACACCATCAAATCCCTTTTCGATGATTTGATCATTCAGTTCTTCGAGCAAAAGATTTCGATAATGCTTGGATGTAATGTTCATAAGATAGGACTGCCATTTTTCAAAATAGACTTTTTCACCCTGTTGACGAAAATAATCTTCTTCTCTCCATTTCCTCATCATGGTTTCATTCCATGTACCAGCCTCCATAATCGAGAGATACCCATAAACCTTCGTACCTGACTTTTGAAGAGCCTTCACAGATTTAGCCTGATAAAAGTTCGGCTCTACAATCAGTACATCATATTTATTCATTTCCTCCATAATTGTCTCTGTCGGTTGATCGTAGAAGATCTTATAGGATAGCTTTTCCTCTTGGTTAAAGAATTGAAATACCACAACCCCGACTAATATCAAAATACTTAAAATTACTAGCATTCTTCCCATGAAAAGCTCCTTTTTAAGCCATCGGTTCTCATTTAATAAGGGACTCTCTTCCCTTTGAAACTAGAACCACTTCAAAGCAAAAGAAAAAGTGGTCCCAGCTTTCTGTAAAGCAAGAACGAGATCACTTCGAATGAATACGACTAAAGACGATTGCTACTCGATGAAAGAACTTCCCTTCCCCTTGTGAACTACTTGGAGAAAAAGCGTAGAAGTCGAGTTTTTCTACATACCTCATTAAACGAAGTGCCGCGTAAATAAAGGCAAATAAAGATCCAAGCGCAAAGCTTAAACCATAAGCTTCAGACCCGAATGGCAACATAAAATAGGTTAAAATCAAAATACTTCCAAAAAAAAGTATTGACGTACGAAGTGCACCTTTGTGGTCTTCGAAATAAAGAAGGAGTAACTGGAAAACCAAGACCATCCCATTGCAAAAAGCACCGAGTAAGGTTAACCGAAAAATGCGTAGAAAGGTGGGATCGGCTTTGAGCCCACTAGCGATTAAGCTCGAAAATAGCAGGATAAGAAAGGTGACAAGTCCTTGGTTACGTAACAATCGATATAATTCTTCTTTCAACACATGTATCATGCGTTGATGCGATCGCTGAATTTGCTTTAGCGTTCCTCCCTGATTGATGTATCCATAAAAACTTCGATACCTAGGATAAAACCTAGTTTCAACCGAAATCACAAAAAACATTAAGGTAGGTACGATACTCAAATAAGACCAGAATACCGCCGTATCATACACCATATGATATCGAAAAAAACCATACAACTCCTCCGACCCTTCTCCCCACCAAATAAACCAATTGGCCACCCACAAACCAGCTGAATAAAGAAAGCCAATTCCGACAAATCTTGGTAAGCGATCAAAATAGGAATAATAATCCAATCTATCCTTTTTCCCACGAAACTTAAACGACCGATTTAAAGCAATAAAAAGCATGGTTAACGTAATCGACATCCCTAAAATAAAGGGAAGCAATAAAATGGCCCCTGACTCAAACAACTTCAAATTCTCAAATGGAACAATAACCGTTAATAGATAGGTACCAAGAACAACCACAACTCCTCCCCATAAAAAACTATAGGAAACCATCCGATAATCTTTAAGTGCAGAGATGTATAGAAATGCGACCCAAATTAACCCCATTATTAAGTAAAATAAAATTAACTCTAGCTCATAATAGAGAGGCATTGGCGAATAAAGGATCAAAAAAACAGCGAACGGTAGACTTAACCAAATATGGGTTGTGCTCATGCCTAAAAAACTGGAATACACTTTATCATATTGTTTATGGTATAAGCTGTCGGCCATGAATCTAGTCACCGTTAATTGCTGCAGGCTAAAAACCACTTGGGAAAAAATGAAAGCATAGGCTAAGGATATGGTTAATAAATCAGTTATATCTTGATTACTAATAACAAGAAGTTTCAGAAACCATTTCGATAAGGAGATTGACAAAATGATCAATAACCATGGACCCGATGTAACAAACACAGCAAAGCCATATGCTTTGATTCTTGAAGAATAATAATCTTCCCTAAACAATTTTTGAAGTTGAAATCCTATTCCAGCCATGTGCTCTCCCTCCCTTCATAGATAGAGCGGTAGGAGTGAATCATATCCTTCTGTTGATAATACTCATTCACTCTTCTTCGACCGATTTCCCCCATTTCCCTTCGTTTACCTTCATCCGCTTTCAACACTTCAATCGCATCTGCTAATTGCTTCGGTGACACTGGTGGCACAATAATGCCTGCTCTTCCTAACTCATCGTTTTCATCTCCATACAATAGCTCTCGACAGGCTCCAACATCTGTTGTAATACACGGAACACCATAGGAAAATGCCTCTAAAATAGAAAGAGGCTGTCCTTCTGAAATGCTAGAGAGTACACAAACATCAAACATCGGTAGAAAGGTGTCTACCTTTACTTTCCCAAAAAACTTTACCTCTTCTATTAAATTTAACTCCTGAAGAAGCTGTAAACATTCCTCTGCATATTCTTTATCTTCTGTTAAAGGGCCTAAAATAGACCACTTCACATTTTGCCCCCTTCCTTTTAGTTCCTTTGCCGCATAGAGCATCGTTTTAATATCTTTAATCGGTACTACTCGAATGACAGACCCAATATGAAAAACACTTGTTTTTTTTGCTTCATTATGTTGAAGGGATGGAATTACTACCCCATTTTTTATAAGAAGTTGCTTCCCCGGAGAGGCCCCCTTACTTCGTTGCACTTTTGCATTTCGTTCAAAGAGGGTGATAATTTTCTCTGCCTGATTATATGTTATTTGCCCAAGATGATGAAAAAAATCCATCCATCTTCTTTTAAAAATAGCTGGGATCCATTCTGCTAATAGTATTTCTTCTTCTCTTTCTCTTGTATATATACCATGTTCAGTTAGGATTAACGGTATGTTTTGCTTTTCTGAAATAAATGATCCTACTAACCCAGCATACCCTGTGGAAACGGAATGAATGGTATCAAGCTTAACAAAATCATCTTGTAAACAGGCTAAAATAGGCAGATACATCCCTTGCAACATATAAAAATACTCGATTAAACTATAATCTTGAGATTCACCCTCATAGCAAATTTGCAAGATTCTCCAATAATTTTCAGTTAAAAAAAAGCGTGAAGGATGCTGTAATTGCTGATTAATTTTTGCGAGTAGAGTCAAAGCTTGTGGGTCAGTTGTTTTCATCGTAAAAAATTGGGTTAGCAATTCTTCTTCTTCTTTCGTTAATAATAACTTTCGCTTACGTTTTAATTCCTTTAAACTTAAATCAATTGAAAGAACAATATGTTTGCTTACATTTTCAGGAAAATCATATTGGGGCACAAGGTCTTGATTGCGAGCCACAATCGAAAACACATAAAATTCATGCTCCTTCATAGAAGAGATGAGTGTATGAACCCAACTTGAAACTCCTCCACTAACATAGGGGTAGGACCCCTCACAAACCATACCTATTTTCAAATCAATCTCCCTCCTCTACTCGTTGAGCATCAGATTGAATCATTAATTGAATAGGAAGTTCATTCAATTGAACCATAAACAAACCCTTATTTAATTGATACACTGATACGTTTTGATTATTAGGTTCTATTTCTCCCTTAAAACCGTTTAAGCGAATCAATAAATTATAAGGTTTCGGCAACTCTCCTTGTATAAAGAGTGTATTCTCAGAAATCGCAATCGTTGGTTGTGCCTCTAAATAGGCTCGTAAATAGCTCGCTGCTTGACGTGCTGTGTAAGAGGAAAGAATCGGAACGACCTTATTGGTTTCGGTTAAAAAGTCATCAAAGTCTTGATACAAATTATTCCATGTTCTCCCTTCGGCACGTTCTTCATCTAGAAAATCATCCGGGTGAATAAAATGACTGAACATCCCAAAATTGGCCAATGCATCAGCCTTAGCATACTCTTCAACCTCCTCTAGATTGTACCCACTAGAAATACGGGGCAAATGAAAAATGGAAGAGTCCTCTGTATCTACTTCATACTCTTGGATCAAAGAAGCTGTTCCCTCTTCCCCGTTATATAAGGATGAAATAACTTCGAGTGATTCCACTTCTTTTTTTAGCGCAGATAAACCCGTTTCATTTATGATATTGGACGGTGGGACATATGTGTAGAACTGTTGATTTGGATAATATTTTTTCATAATCTCTTCCATGTTGGCTAAACTGTTCATCATCTGTTGCTTGTTTCTCCATGGAACATACCCTAACTCCTCGTCAACTGGTTCATTTTTTGTCACAAGTGATTGATGATTATATCCATGTAGACCTAATTCATGTCCGTTTAAAAATATATCTCGGCCATAAAACAATAAGCGATGATTCAACCCCTCTGAAATAAGTGGACTATTTGGTTGGTATGTATCGGTATACAATCCAATCATTGCGGACGTATACTTTAGATCATGCTTTTTAGCAAGGTCCTTCATTTGCTTCCACCAAATATTTTTAAAAAATGACTTTGTCGATACATTGAATTGTTCTCTAATTTGCGAAAACTCCGCCCGGTAAGGTGCGGGGAAATCATCAATAAATACCACTTCAACTCCGGCAAAACTACTCACAAAGACAGGAGGAAGGAGACTGAGGGATTGAAGAAAGAGGCCCCTAGAAAGTTTCGTTTCTAACCATGTCGTATTCCAGAAGCCAATTTTCCCTTCACCTTGTTCATACGTCCAGAAAATTGGCACTCCTTCACTTTCTATATAAAGCGTAGTCTCTTTTTTTAGTGTCATATCTAAAGAGCTATGTGCGATAAAGTTCTCTGCGTCGTTTTCATGGGGAGAAATATCTTCGTATGCAGGAAACAAATTCTCTTTGAAGGTCAGCCCAAAAATGTCCTCTGTCATATAATCCCCCTGCTTTTCAGCTCCCGCCCATTCACTCCATTTTGGGCTGAAATCCCGTTTAGTAATTAACAGTCTTCCTCCTTTTTCTACAAACGATGTTATAACGTCAAAGGGATATTCACTGTACGATTCTTCGACCGTTATTAAGATTTTATAGGGCGTGGGGGTGAGAGTCGATAGGTCCTTTTCTTTGATTAGTTGAAAAGGTAAACGTGCATTATTCAAAGCGACTTGAATTTGATTTGATAGTGAACTTTCTGTTCTCGGCTCAATCAAATAAATCTGCAAGGAGATATCTTTAATTGATTGTTCTTGTGACAACATAGTTTCGACTTTTAATGGTTGGTTTCCACTTATCTCATTATAAAAAAATGACGGGGTCGTACTAAACATTTGGAGAAATAAAATGATAGTAACTATGACACCAAATACTCCCCATATAATCACTTTATATTTCATCAAGTTCGATCTCCTAACTGTTGCAAAGCAATCTGAAACTCAATACTAGTCTTTTTAAGTAAATTTTCACGTTTAATGCAGTTAATAACCACCTGAGCTTTCTTCCAGAGGTTTTGTTGAACGTATTGTTGAAAAAGTAATTCCAAAGCGTGTACATCATTCGGAAATAGTTTGGCCGTCTCAATCAATTTTTTTTCAGCATTATCAAACTCATTTAAGGCTAAATGTACTTCAGCCAATAGAATGTGAAATTTTGGATTTTCTTGTTTATGATGAGCAATAAAGGACGTTAAAAGCGTTAAATGGTCATAAATTATTTTGGTCCGGTCTAAGCCTTCAAGAATATCACTTTTCCAATAACCCTCTAACACAGATGACATTGTGACATAATACCTCACTGAATCCGGGTGATAAGCATTATTAGTTTGTTTGATTTTTTTCAGAAAACGATCCTTTAATAAGTTTATCGTTGTTGATGCGTAGTGAGATACCTCTGTGTCTTTAACATTCAATGCTTTTTTGAGATAAAGTCCCTGTTTTTGTTGAAGTAAATTCATGTGCTTAATAAGGAATTCTTGGGACAATAAGGGGTTATGACTTTGAATAGATAAGTCGATTGGAATTATTTCCCTCGCTTCTTCAGCCTGCTGTCTCCATTCATAAAAATGTTCGATCTTAAAGTCCAAATATTGCTCATAGTCCGTTATGTTTTCCGACTTACTTCTACTTAAAACCATAAAAGATACGACGCCAAACAATAATCCAAAAAAGGGAATGAGCAATGATAACAATCGTATATAGGCTATTACGCCTCTATTTTCTTCATGAACCAGATACTGCCAAATATAAGTAACGACTACACTGATAATCATATTGATGAAAAGAACCCAAAGAAGGATTTGACTATTCATAGAGCATCACCTGTTCAATCGCTGCTTTTAATAACCTTTTTTTAATATCTCCTTCAAATAGAGGCAGTGTTCCTGGCAACAGAAAATGGACAGTCATTTCTTTTAAATCTAATCCGACTAGATCGACTTCTCGTAATTGATGATCAAATACGTCACTTAGATACTGAATGACAGACGTTTTATGATTAGGCAATGCTACTGTGAAATAGGAAAATGGCTGACCGAGGTCTCTATACCGTTCTTGTTCTAGATTCAGCCGCTCGTAGAAGTACTCCATCGAAACAAATTCAGTCCCATCTACTCTACTTGCTAATCTCTGTTTTTCATCTTTTTGTAACGTTTTAGTCAATGGATCGGCAATAAATTGAATCATCCAACGTAGGATTTCAAGGCCTTCTGCCGTTAAACGAACAAAGTCCACCTCATGAATCATTAAAAGAAATTTTGTTTCGTCTTCAATGATGATTGGAGCTGTTATTAAAGGTGTTTGATCACTATGATCTTGTTCGATGTTTTTGACGTAAATCGTCTTTTCTTCAACTGCTTTTTGAAAAGCTAACGGAATGTTTTCAATGAAGATAGTCTTAGCAATCGTTTCTTCACGGCTCATATCGATTTTCAGTCTTAAAACTTGCAAGGAGCTATCGACGTGGTAAATGCCAAATGAGTTGGCCCCGTAGTACGATTGAATGATACGAGCAGCTTCATTTAGTACTTTTTCCGATACGTCTTGATCGAGCATCGTCATCATTGAATGGACAGTCGCTAAATTGTTTTCTGACTGAAGAATCTTTTTCTTTAATAAATCATTAGCTTCTCTCATTTCATGCAACGTTAACACCGCTTCATCATATTTTTCCATCCATTCCTCTTTTTCATAAGTAAGATCCTCATATCGCTCTTGAAAATTGGTGCGATATAAGCCTAAAGTGAGACCAAGAAATAAAAAATAAGCATATAATACCTGATTTTCCGTTGTGTAAAGAGTAAAAAGCCAATCTTGACGTGCAGAAAATTCACTATACAAATGTAAGACTATCACGGCAAATATTGCGGCTAATCCCATTGTTAACCCGTATCGAATTGAGAATAATAATATGGAGAACGTATAAATAAAAACGGAATAGGATTCGAATGAGACATTGGTTTGTATAAGAAGTAAACAAATAAAAAAGATTAACCATTCTATCCATTTTTGTCTACGCCTTTTTTGTGAATATACGATATTTCCTTGATTCACCAGTTCCCCTCCTTTCACTTTAATTTTCAGACAAAAACACGGACTATACATACACGGTTTACTCTGTAGCCTATGTACACCTTGAATCTCTTCAGTAGCGTAATGTTTCGTTGCTACTAATACATCGTTCCATTATTTTTAGCGATACCCTTATAATGCCCAACAATAAAAGAGAACGATCAAAATACCTGTTGATCGTTCTGGTATTTGTTATACTGATCTAGAGAAGTGCTGACTTGTTTTACTTTTGGATTTAGCTTGTTTTATCCATAGCCTTCTTTTTTCAAAATAAAGGGATTCAAAGGAAGTTGTACTTCATCAGACCCTCCAAGGTAAGTTTGATGAAAGATCATTTCATGTCTCCGTGATTTTATCTGTTTTAGGGGTGTGTCCTTTTTCTAGGGAATGTTGTTATTGAGATTGGATACACGTAGCCACCTTGCTTGGCCATTTGTTTTTGTTTACATTCGGTGCCTTTATTTTACTACTATACTTTTTTTCCGAAAGAACGCCATCTAAAAAACTATCTCCTTAAGGGTAAAATAACGAGCGTATTATTACTGATTGTCATGATTGTGAGCAATGCCTTTTTAACTCTAGATGCATCCCTGCTGCATTTTTTCATTTAAATCCAACAATTTTAAAACGTCAGAATTATGACAATTCATTTTTTAATTAAGCTCTTTTCGTACACCTTGTGGCAATTTCATCTGATTTTTGATTAAATCGCCCATTTCACCGTTTATAGACTGGTTCGAAAAGCAACAAACTTTGCGAAAACAGCCTTTTATTAACATTCCTCTCTTATTTCGGTTTCATTTTCAAGTCAAAAAAAGGACTTTGTCTTTGTTAACCATGCACCTGTAATCGGTCCTTTATTGCTATTATTTTCTCAGAAAGGAAGGATTCAAAAATGAAGTATATACGCATTCCCAAAGAAGAAAGAGACGAAATCGCCCTCCTCATTCAGCAATTTTTTTATGAACAAAATGGAGATGAGATTGGCGAAATCTTTGCTGAAAACCTTCTAGATTTCATGTTAAAAGAAATTGGTCCCTATCTGTATAATCAAGGTGTTGCTGACGCCAAGGATGTTCTTGAGCAAAAATACATTTCAATGGAAGAAGATTTATATGCCTTAAAGAGACCGACAAACATTAGAAGATAATTGTGAGGATCCATCCGTGATTAACAAAAGCGGATGGTTTTTTAATATTTGAATCATGAAGGTTTCTATTTACTGACTAATTGGGAGATAGGACTATCATCTAAGAGATCTTATCTTGTATTATAAAGGAAAATAATAGGTATACAGGGATAAGTTTGAGGAATAAATGAGAGGAATTGTTGGTGATCATTTAGGACAGGTATTTTTACGAATATTTTTTTAGGTTCCTTTCGTATACATTTTAGCTATTTCATCTGATTTTTGACTAAATCTTGCATTCCCCTGTTGATTTCCATCAAATGCAGACGAATCTAGCTGCAGTGGCTAGGAACTAGGGCATTTGTCAGTCCACTACGTGAAGCAGGCTTCACTACATGTTCTGCCAGATGCCTGCCGTCCCTGGGCAGCACTTCCGCATTTCGTAAATGATGCCGAAACAAAGCTATATCATAGATTATTAACGAATACGAAAAGCCACAAACTTTGCGAAAACAGCCTTTTTAAAAATATACTCGATGTCATTCACATAAATGAAGGGTAGGTTCGCAAAGTTAGTTGGTTTTCTGTGCATTTTTCGTCTATTTTTGAACAATAACAATTCCAAAATAGAAGATTCAAACAAAAATTAAAGAGCCAGCATGTATACATAAAGAGTTTCGAGAAAAGATCAAACAGTACAATTCTCGACCTTTAGCTCCTCGGCCTAACTCCTAGAAATAAACTTAGCTGGAGGAGGTTGAAGAAGCTGAAGTTAAAGACTTAGATGGAATGTAATGGTTCGTTTTCAGTATACCGAAGAGCATAAACTTCGAAAAATCTCTTACTTAACCGCTTTTTCTAATAGCCGAAACGAAATAGATTGCTCTGCATTCAGTTCCGCCTTAATACCATTTGGCAAGATATACATCGGGTCAGTGTGTCCAAAATCTGCTCCGACAATGATTGGAAAGACATGACCGTCAGTTACACGAAGGAGCAAAGATTCTAGTTGGCCATCTTTAAATCCAACTTGTTTATGAAAACGGCCGATGATTAGACCGGCTATTTGGTGATACACACCCATTTGTCTTAATTGTGTAAAGAAACGATCGAGAAATGCTGGTGACTCCTCTTCGTCATCCTCTAAACATAAAAGAACTCCGTCCATATCTGGAAAGTACCTAGTTCCGGCTAGTAATAGTAAGGTCGATAAGTTTGCTGCTACAATAGATCCTTTCGCCTGTCCACTTTTCACTACTTTCATGCCGGTATGTGAAACCGTTTTTCGTTTCCGATCATCGTCTTCATCCCACATTAAAGTTTCATATATACAGGCATCTGAACTTTCATAGTTCACTTCATCCCCTTCCACAAGGAGATCAAAAAAATATTTTTTGGTAAAAGGAAGTAGTCCATCAAATTCGCCAAATTGTACTAGGACAGATGGCCCAAGGTAGGTCACCAGATTCGCTTTCTTCAGTATGGCTAAATGTAGAGAAGTGATATCACTATACCCCAGCAATATTTTGGGGTTTTGTTGAATTAAGTTAAAATCTAACTGTTCTAACAATTGATGCGAAGAATAGCCGCCGATCGCGGTGATAATGGCTTTTACCCCTTTATCCGTGAATAATTCATGCAAATCATCCACTCGATCTTGAATACTTCCAGCCATATAATCGGTTCGTTTTAAGGCATTTGTGGCCACTTTCACCTGGAAACCTAGTTCTTTTATATGATCAATTCCTCGTTGAAATCGTCGTGGGCATAGGGCAGCCACACCTGAAGCAGGTGAACAAATACCGATCGTGTCTCCTAATTGAAGTTTATCTGGCATGATCATACAACCAATCCTTTCATTTCCATTTTTGATCTTATATAGTAGAATAATTGTTTTCTAGTAAAAGAACAAGCAGATGCAATGCAATATTTATCGACCAAAGGGAAAACTTTATTGGTTTGGATATCGAATGAATGAAAGAAATTACGGAACTGACCGGAATATGTTATAACTTTCACACTATTGGTCCTTAGTGTGACTCTATCTATTTATATGGCTGTATTCGCTAAGTTTGTTTCTTTTCGTACCAATCAATAAATGGTGATAAAGCATCGTTTCCATTTTTTTTTTTGATGGGTAGCACGATTCAAGCTAAATTTAATAATGAGTATCCCTTTTGCTCAGAATTTTGTAAGGATGTCCAGATTGTTGACGAAAGCAATGCTAGTCTAGTACTTGAAGAAGTTTACTATGAACAAGTTTATTTAATCGCTTTAATAAAAGTTTTTCATTTTATCGAACTTGTAGTGAATCCGTTAGCACAGCTAAAAAACTCTTAT
>NZ_JAYKTS010000058.1 GCF_037024155.1 Bacillus sp. 2205SS5-2 | reverse complement strand
AGCTATCATTTATCTCATTTACAAGACTTCTTTTAATAAATGATCTCCCAATTGATTGGTTATCCGAAATGAGTGTAGTTTTAAAAAACGCCCGGATTTTCTACGGGATTAGTTTGCCTGAAAATGGATAATCAACACGCCTGGGTTTCCCATACTCTTTTAAAAAGCTTTTCAGCAAAGCATTTCGTTCCGGAGTTTTGATTCCGAGATAAGAAAATTGATTTCTCATATACTGCTCCATCGCTGGGGCGCTTTCATCATTTTGATGAAAGCGAAAATAGGTTGTTAACGTTTGTGAATAAGTCATATTATACCGCCCTCTTTTTTTCTTGTGGATAAGCATAATTATAATGGTTTTTTTCATCAATTGTTCGATTAACACTTACTTATCCCCAACATTTATACACAAATCCCCAACAAAAGAAATTATGCTTCTTTTCAACATTTTTTTGAGTGTGGATAACCAAAGGTGGTTCAATGACAACCACTCCCTCACATTTCTTCATAAATTTGGCTCTTCGCTATTTAGTGTTGACAAGACAATTTTCTAGGGTTCAATTGATGCTACCATTTTAGCTTAATGTCAGGATTCTACATATTGATTAAAACAAGCGAAAAACCAAACCGGACAAGGGAATGAGTTCAATTGCTCGCTCAGCATTCACCACCTGTTACAAGAATAATTGATTGAGTTCTGAAACCTACATAGTTGTTTGAACTAAATACTAAATAGCGAAGAAGCATAAATTTTTAGATTTATGCACGACTTTCTCCTTTTACGCACCACTTTTCCCTTTTTGTGCACGACTTCTTCTCCTTTATGCACGACTTTCCCCTTCTTGCGCACACTCCCCCTATTTAGCGTCTTTCTCCTTAGACTCTTAGAATAGGTTGGTTTCTATAAAACTTTTGATATCAGACCTAGGAATCCCTCAAGATATTGCCCATAAAAAAACACCACACTCGGAAAAGCTGTGGTAGTCCAAAAAGAAGACGCGGGACATAAAACTTCCCACGTCATCTCTACTCCTCAATATTACTAACTATTATTGATTTAACAATTTCACAACTGCTTCCGCTGCACTTTGTCCCGACTGCGGATTTTGTCCAGTGACTAGCTTACCGTCAACGATTACATGATCAGCCCAGTTTTCTTTTGTTTCAACATGTGCACCTAATTCTCGTAGTTTGCTTTCAAGTAGAAACGGCATTAACGAATCCAAGCCGGTCTCTTTCTCTTCTCGATCGGTAAAAGCTGTCATTTGCTTCCCTTCGACCAAAGGTTTTCCGTCTGAGCGTTTGGCACCAACTAGTCCAGCCGGTCCATGACATACTGCGGCAATCACCTTATCTTGATTAGAAAACGCCGTTAAAATTGATTGCAATGACTCGTCCTTTGGTAAGTCAAACATCGTCCCATGTCCACCTGGCAAAAAGATTCCATCAAAAGAATCAGCTTGATATTGTGCTAATTTATCTGTATTTTGCAGAACTTCCATTGCCTCTGACCACTTCTTCTTTTCCTCTTCATTTGTGCTATTCGGATCAATTGGTATTTCCCCGCCCTGAGGACTTGTCACTGCTACCTCAAATCCTTGCTTTTTAAATTCTGTATACGGTTCAGCAAACTCAGAGAACCATAATCCGGTTTTATGCTCTGCATCCATTTGACTTGTATTAGTTAATACCATTAGTATTTTTTTACTCATTTCTCATTCTCCTTCCAAATTCATCTACAATATATATTTTACCCACCAAGCACCTTAGTAAAACAACCAACAACAAAAAACTCTCCTCATACCTTAGTGAGAAAGAGTTTTTGCATTCCATTTTATTAAACAAAAGTGTAGAAAACTTTTGGATTGTGGTAAGGAATAATTTATTATTGTACCTAGTAAAAAGGCGATAACAATGGTTCCGATTCCAACCGGACCACCAAGTAGCCAACCGAACAGAAAGACCACTATCTCTATCGCATTTCGAACCCACTTCACACTCCAACCGGTTTTTTCCACAAGAAGTAGCATCAAGCTGTCCCGAGGACCGGCACCAAAATCAGCTGATACATATAAACCAATTCCATACCCTAACACGAGCAGACCGACACAAAAGACAATTGCTTGACCTATTACGGAGTGAACATCTGGCAAAATCAATAAAAACATATCAATAAACAAACCCATTAGGAGCATATTGAGCCAAGCCCCCATTTTCGGCCATTTCTTAGTAAAAATAGCCGTAACAGAAATAATTAGAAGCCCGACAATTATGGACCAAGAGCCTATCGTTAAACCGAGTTGTAAAAAAAGTCCGTAATGAAAGACGTCCCATGGACCAATTCCAAACATTTTCCCTTTTATAGTAAGAGCAATTCCTAACGCTAAAATAAGCAATCCACCTATGAAAAACGACCAACGAACAACTTGTTCCTTGTTCATTCTTTTCACTTCCTAATCTATTAATCTATAACCTTTTCAATGTAACATAGGATAAAAAAAGAAAAAATTTCACTATTCACATTGAAATTGTTGGGATTATACAAATCAACGAAGCTTTTGCTAAGGTTTCAAAATGTAAATGGTATTAAAAGTCCTACAGCCATCTAAGCTGTAGGACTTGATCTGTAGGTAAGGACCAAAAAAATTTAATAATGGTTTTGGTGTCTATACAAGGAAACTAGAAAATTCACTTAAAACATTTGACTCTATGGACTGTCTAAATTATTCAAAATGTTACCAGTCGGATAGACTTGCTTTACTTTTTTAAAGAACGCATGAAATTCTTTAGCAGTGTATTGATTGTAAGTGGTATCCATTTGGTTTAACGTATTTCCAAACAACTGCAAATAATTGGTCTAATTTTGTTCATAAATTTAACGTGAAATAGATGAAAATTCTTCTAAATCAATAATTTTGTTAAAAATGATGGTTGATTTATCTACTAATTCAATTGGAACGAACGTTATTCTTGTTCACGTTGTTCTTGTAATTTTTCCTTTATTTTCTTGAATTCTTTACTCGGAGGCATGAGGGCAATGATCGTATCATCGGGCTCACCTTGTAACTCTTGATCTGTAGTGAAAAATTCGAGCTTCCCCGAAGGTTTAAAAATGAATAGTAAGACGGTTTCCTCATCTCGATCTTGTAAATACTGGTCATAATCGTACTTCTCTGAAAGAGTCGTTTTTCTCATAATGTAGCCTGATTGAACTTTTGAGAGCAATTCTTCCCATGTATCTTCTTCACGAAATAGGTTCCGCCCTCCAACTGTATGAACTAGATCATCTAGATCATCATTTTGGTGATTTTGAAGACTTAATTGAAAAATATTATTCCTTCCGATTGTCGGCACATAGGTCGAACATACAAGCGCGTTATAGGAGTCTAGTTCCGTTGCTGCAACCATATATTCATACGGCGTTAAATCTAATTTATACTCTGTTTGCTCCGATAATATTTCCCCACGGTAGGAAGGGACCCCTGATTTCCTTGTAGATACCAACCTTTGCCAAGAAGAATCAATAATAAGGACAGGAATTTTCAACTCTTGTAGCGTTTGAGCTAACGTTGTCGTAAATGAATTACCGCCAATAATCAGAACTCCTGGTTGATTGTGAATCGCTAAATCCAGTTTCCTAGCAAACCACCGAATCGAGAATCCATGTGCACAAACGGTTGAAAAAACGAGCGCAAACGTTAAAGATGTGAGAATCGATGCTTCTTCAAATCCTTCCTCCATCAACACAGAGGCTAAATAACCCGACACGGTTAAAGCCACAATTCCTCTCGGGGCAATCCAACCCAATAATGTTTTCTCATTCCTCGTTAAATCTGTTCCTATCGTTGAAATCCAAATAGAAGCCGGACGAACGACAAAGAGCATCAATAGAACAAAGGCAAGTGTACGCAATTGGAATACTTCTAAGAGAACTTCTCTAGTTAAAGAAGCGGTAATCATGACGAAAATCGTTGAGATCAGCAAGACTGATATATTTTCTTTAAAATGCCTCATATCTTCAATAGAAGATACCTTCATATTAGCTAGCATCATCCCCATCGCCGTAACGGCTAATAAGCCTGTTTCATGCATCACTTCGTCGGAAATCGTGAAGCAAAGCAAGACGACCGCAAAGACCACAGGCGATTTTAAAAACTCTGGTACGTGACCTTTTTCGAATAGCCATCCAATTCCATAGCCACAAAATAAGCCGAACCCCGTCGCAAAGAGTGAGGCTAGTAAAAAGGGCAGAAGAACCGTTCCACCTTCATCGGCAGCTAAAAATTTAACAATTTCGAAGGCAAATACAGCTAGCAACGCACCAAAAGGATCGACGATAATTCCTTCCCACTTCAGAATCTTTGCAGGACGTGGCTTGAGCTTTGCCTGTCTCAATAAAGGTAGAATAACCGTTGGACCCGTAACAATAAATAACCCACCGATCACAAGGGCTACCGACCATGTAAGTCCTGCGACATAATGTGCCATGACCGAACCCAATAACCATGCAATAATAGCTCCAAACGTGACAATGCGAAACACCGATTTACTTAAACCACGCACTTCTCGTAAATCAAGATTTAAACTTCCTTCGAATAATATGATTGCTACAGCGATCGATATGACCGGTTCATATAAGGAACCAAAGTCCTCTTCTGGATGAATCCAACCAAAGATAGGACCAACTAATAGCCCTACAATGGACATCACCACAATCGCAGGTAACTTAAAGCGCCAAGCTACCCATTGAGACAACACCCCTAAACCGCCAATTAACATTAAATTAAATAATAATGAATCCGGCATTTGTATCCCCCTCGACTTTCGTTTTTTCTTTCTCTTTTTATTAGGCTGTTTTCGCAAAGATTGTTCCTTTTCGTACCAGTTGATCCTCTATTATTTAGCTTTGTTTCGGGCATCGTTTCGTCTGTTTTTGATGCAAATCAACAGTCAAATGGATGGTTTAGTCAAAAATCAGCTAAAATCGCCACAATGTATACGAGAAGATGCCCACACCAAACTGATTCACAGTGGGTATACTGCTACGAAAACAGAATTTTATATCTCTAACGACTAATAAGCATTTCACGAATTTTTTAATGCTTGAACGGAATCCTTTTCCCTACTATACCCACTACAGATACAAAACAAGCCACATAATTTGGAAATTTATATGTATTAGATTTAGGGTACACCAAATATGATCTCGGGGTCTAATGATTTGGACGAAAGTCTTTTCTTGAATTTGTTGTTTTTTTACTTAGATTTATTGGCATTCGTCCTCTTGACGCCCAAGTGCGAGTTGATCTGAGCCCACAAAAAAAGCAGGGAGTATCCCTGCTTTTTTTGTGGGCTCGGATAGCTTGTTACTAAGGATGGCTTCTATTCTTGTCAGTGACCACCTCAAAAAATGCTACGAAAAGAACCTGATTTAATCAAATTTTAATTTGGCTAACGCTTCTGCTAAGGCAGAATTAACTGGTTCATCCTTTTGTTGATTTTTCATATAGGACTGAACGTCGCGCTTAGTTGCTTTGCTGTTTTTCGTTTTGCTTTTTCGCTCTTGAAAGGTGGAAAGTTTTTCTTTATGTCCACATCGACAAACGAAAATTTGACCTTCGCCTTCCCCTTTTAGCTCAAGTTTCTTATGGCAATTCGGACAGCGAGCATTCGTCGTTCGGGCCACTGTTTTTCGATGCCCACATTCCCGGTCTTGACAAACAAGCATTTTACTATTTTTCCCCTGCACTTCTAGTAAAAACTTTCCACAATCAGGGCATTTAGTTCCCGAAATATTTTCATGCTTGAACTTTTTATCGGTCTGTTTAACTTCAGCAACTGCTTGTTTCGTATACCCTTTAATTTCTTCAAGGAACACTCGTTTATTCAGTTTTCCTTTGGCAATTCCCTCTAGCTTCTGTTCCCATTCTGCCGTCAATGCCGGTGACGTAAGATCTTCAGGGGCTAATTCTAGCAGTTGTTTTCCTTTTTGAGTTGCATGAAGATCTTTTCCTATCTTTTCAATTAAAAAAGATTTAAATAGCTTCTCGATAATATCCGCTCGAGTCGCAACCGTTCCTAGGCCACCGGTTTTGCCTAACGTCTCTTTCAGCTCTTTGTTCTCACCTTCTAAAAACTTCGCTGGATTTTCCATTGCGGTTAAGAGCGTCCCTTCATTAAAGGGCTCTGGCGGCTGCGTTTTCCCTTCCGTTAACTGGACAGAAACATTGCCTAATAACGATCCTTTTTGCAATCTTTCCCCAGATAGCGTTTTTTTATCCAACTCTTCTCCATACACTGCTTTATATCCGACATTCGTAACCGCATCTTCTTTTGACAGAAAGCGTTCCCCTTCCATGCTCACTTCCACTGTTAAGCGTTCATATTGGTAGGGAGGAAGGAAGATGGCTAAGAAGCGTTTAACGATTAAATCATATATTTTTCTTTCTTTATCATCGAGCTTCGGAAGAAATGCAGTTTGCTCTGTTGGAATAATCGCATGATGATCGGTTACTTTTTCATTATTAACATAGGATTTCCCTAGCTTGATGTCACCCTTGATTTTACTCGTAATATAGCGATATTCTTTTATGGAACAGGCTTTGATTCGCTCTGTTAACGTGCCGACTAGGTCCGTGGATAAAAATTTGGAATCTGTTCGCGGGTAGGTTACCAATTTATGTTGTTCATATAATCGTTGCAAAATCGACAAGGTTTCTTTCGCTGAATACCCAAATACTTTATGCCCATCACGCTGTAGTTCCGTTAAATCATACAGGCTCGGAGCGTATTTCTTTTTCGCATGAGAGCTTATCATCTCAATTTTCGCTTGTTTATTTTTTAATTTTTGTTGGATTTTTTCTGCCTTTTCCTTCTCAAATAGACGAGTGTTATTTCCTTCACGACTTTGCCATTGATACGTTAATTCAGGCGTTTTCAACTGAAGTCCATAAAACGCTTTCGGTTGGAATGCTTTAATTTCTTCTTCTCGTTTCGCAATCATAGCTAGGGTTGGTGTCTGTACCCTTCCACAGGAGAGCTGTGCATTGTGTTTGACTGTTAACGCTCTCGAAGCATTCATACCGACATACCAATCTGCTTCTGAGCGAGCAACAGCGGAATGATATAAGTTTTCATAGGCCTTTCCGGGTTTCAAGCTGTTAAACCCGTTTTTGATTGCCTGATCGGTTACAGAAGAGATCCATAGGCGTTTGACCGGTTTGTTCACCCGCGCCTTTTCAAGAATCCACCGAGCAACCAATTCTCCCTCACGACCAGCGTCCGTGGCAATCACTACGTCTTTAACATCTTTCCGGTTCAGTTGCGCTTTTACTGTTTGAAATTGCTTGCCCGTCTTCTTTATGACAACGAGCTTCAACGACGGAGGTAGCATCGGTAAATCTTCTGACCTCCATGTTTTGTACTTTTCATCATACGTTTCCGGATCGGCTAAAGTAACAAGATGACCTAGCGCCCACGTGACAATATAGTTTGACCCTTCTAAAAAGCCATTTCCACCTTGCTTGCAACCCAGCACTCTCGCAATATCTCTGCCAACAGATGGCTTCTCTGCTAATACTACTGTTTTTGCCATATTAACACCTACATCCTCTCTTCTATACGTCTAATTTTTCATCATTTGTAAAGGTTTTTTTCCTATGCACTGTTGCTATTGAATCCATCATTTTGAGGAAACACTCCGTTTTGCAGAGGTTTCCTCAAAACGATTACGAAAAGATGACCCGAAATCAAGTTAAACCAAGATTAATAGACGGGTATGCATGTCAGCAAACTTTGCGAAAACAATCTTTTACAAAGTTCTCCACTGAACCCATCCTCATCTTCTAGCAAAATCAACAAAGCGAAATTTATCCAGTCGATGCCTTGATTCTGTATATTGAAAAATATCGGCATGATCAAGATAGACATAATTCTTCACCACAACAACATGACCATATCCCTTTAAATCTAAAAATTGTCGATCTTTCTCATTACATTCTTCTGCGACAATTTCTTTTTTCGCAAAGCTTATCGGTAGACCTAACTCATCTTCAAGATACTCATAAATGGAGTTTTTACAAATTTCTGTTGTGAGCAACGGAACATATCGTTTTAAAAAGTAGTCAATATCTAATATAATCGCTTCTTCTTCAATCCTTCTTGAGCGGACCACTTTCCAGACCTTTTCTTCTTTGCCAATGTTCATTTGCCGTTGCAGAAATTCATCTGCATTTATCAGCGCGACTTCATGAACAATAGTCTCTGTATCTTTATGCATCTTTTTGGCAATTTCTTTAAAGCTAACTAAACCCGAGATAGGAAAGTCAAATTTATGAATATCCAGGACAATCGAGCCCTTACGATGAATTTTTTGAATATATCCATGCTGTGAAAGCAGATTCAGCGCTTTTCGAATTGTTTCTCTAGATGTTTGATAGTAATCCACGAGTTCATGTTCAGATGGCAATTTGGACTGAGGTTGGTACGTTCCTTGCTTGATTTTCATAGCAATCTCTTCATATATTTGCGTATATTTATTTTGCTTCATATTATCACCTATGATTATTATACCATCTAGCGGTCTCCTTATTGTAGCTGACGATTGACGACTATCAATGTGCTAAAACACTAAAACCCACAGTTACATAACTATGGGTTTTACAAGCTTATATTTTTTTAAAATAGAAGACAATCGATTCATATGGTCGAAGCTTTATCGTAGTTTCACTATTCCTACTGTCGTCATAATTAGACAGAAGTACTTCACTTGAATATCCTTCTAGATGGATATGTCTGGGCAGAGTGAACGTTGTCGAATTACTGTAGAAATTATTCACCACCAACAGCTTTTCATCGTTTCCCTCCCGAACATAAGCAAAAACCTCTGGGTGATCACCATCTAATAGCTCGTAAGTTCCGGTTGTGATAATATCGTATTCTTTACGAAGCTGAATCAATGATTGATAGTGATAAAACACTGAATCCTTGTCCGATAACGCTTGTTTTACATTAATTTCTTTATAACCCGCTCCTACGCCGATCCACGGTTCACCCTTTGTAAATCCAGCGTGAGGTGCGCTCTCCCATTGAACAGGGGTACGAGAATTATCTCTAGATTTTTCTTGCAATATACTCATGATTTCCTCGTGGGAAGTCCCTTGCTCTGCCAAAATCTGGTGCATATTCAAAGATTCTACGTCCCGATACTGTTCGATCTCTGTAAATTTTGGATTGGGCATACCAATCTCTTCACCTTGGTAAATATAAGGTGTTCCCTGCATCATATGAATCGTTGTCGCTAACATTTTAGCCGACTGCTGACGAAACTTCCCGTCGTCCCCAAATCGAGAAACGATACGAGGCTGATCATGATTACACCAAAACAGGGCATTCCAACCACCACCGGCGTTCATTTCGACTTGCCACTTGGAAAGAATTTGTTTCAGTTGTAGAAAATCAAAATCAGCAACGCTCCATTTTTCTCCATTTGGATAATCTACTTTTAGATGATGAAAGTTAAACGTCATACTTAGCTCACCGCGTTCAGGTTTCGTATACTGAATACAGTGATCAACCGTTGTAGACGACATCTCTCCTACCGTCATGGCGTCATATTTTGAGAACACTTTCTCGTTCATTTCGTGCATAAACTCGTGAACACGTGGACCGTCTGTGTAAAATTTCCGACCATCTCCCGGAGCGACGAATCCATCATCACTTGGAAATTGTTGATTTTTCGAGACCAGGTTAATAACATCCAATCTAAAGCCATCGACCCCTTTTTCAAACCAGTACGTCATCATATCATACAGTTCTTGTCGAAGGGATTCATTTTCCCAATTTAAATCCGCTTGGGTAACATCAAATAAGTGGAGATAATATTGCCCGGACTTCTCATCAAACTCCCACGCATTTCCACCAAATTTGGATTGCCAATTAGTCGGCTCACTTCCATCGATGGGATCCTTCCAAATATAATAATCTCGGTACGAATTATCACTTGACTGGAGTGCCTTCTGAAACCACTCATGCTCTGTTGACGTATGATTGACGACAATATCCATAATCACTTTAATCCCATGCTGATGAGCTTCAGCTAGTAATCGATCGAAATCCTCCATTGAACCGAACTCTTCATGTAATGAATAATAATCACTAATATCATACCCATTATCACGTTGTGGAGATTGATAGATCGGCGTAAGCCAAATCACATCAATCCCTAATTTCTTTAAATAATCCAACTTCTCAATTATCCCATTAATATCTCCTACACCATTTCCTGTCGTATCGTAGAAGCTTCTTGGATAAATTTGATAGACAACGGCCTTTTTCCACCAAGGCTGTTTCATGCTTACACCACCCGTATTAGTTTTTTGCTTTTCTCGTTTTCGCAATAAGGAATGTTACCACAAATGGCACAACAAGAACGATGATCATTCCAACAAAGAAAACGAACCATTTTTCTTGTGGAATAGAAATAAATCCAGGTAAACCACCAACACCGATTGAAAAGGCTTCTACTCGATTAATCGTAATAAATAATCCTGCAATCGCTGATCCTGTTATCGCTGCGATAAATGGGTATTTATATCGTAAATTGACCCCAAACATCGCCGGTTCTGTGATCCCTAAATATGCAGACACGGCAGAAGTAAACGATAATCCTTTTAGTTTTTCATCTTTTGTTGCAAACATCATCGCAAGTGCCGCAGATCCTTGCGCAATATTGGATAACGCTAGCATTGGCCATAAGAATGTTCCCCCTGTACTACCAATTAACTGAATATCTACCGCCAAGAATGTATGGTGCATTCCTGTAATAACGAGAACGCCGTATAATCCACCATAAATCAATCCGCCAATAGCAGGCACAAAATCAAACACGGCGACGAGTCCGTCTGTTAAAGCATTCGCAATCACAAATGTTACCGGACCAATTGCTAAAAAGGAGATAAAACCAGTAATTAATAAGGCGAGAGGAGCAACAAGTAATAATTGAAATGCATCTGGAATTCGTTTTCTTAAGAACAATTCAATCTTCACGAGCACCCATGAAGCAATTAAGATTGGAAGGACTTGACCTTGATAACCTATCTTCTGAATTTCTAGACCGAATATATTCCACGTTGGAACGCCACCATCTTGAACGGCAGACGAATAGGACCAAGCGTTTAGTAAATCAGGGTGTACAAGCATAAGTCCGAGAACCATCCCGAGTAGTTCACTACCACCAAACTTCTTCGCTGCCGACCAACCTATTAAACCGGGCAAGAATACGAAGGCGGTATTCGCAATTAAGTTAATGATGGCCGCAAAGTCACTCCATTGCGGATAAACCTGCACTAATGATTGTTTATCAAAGAAAATCCCTGAACCTGTGAGAAGATTATTAATCCCCATCAATAAACCGGCTGTCACGATCGCGGGTAATATCGGGATAAAGATATCGGCTAACGTTTTAACCGCCCGCTGAATTGGGTTTAAGTTTTTTTCTGCTTCATCTTTTATATCCTGCTTTGATGCTCGTCCAATTTCAGTTTGATCAATCAGCTCATTGTAAACTTTATCAACTGTTCCTTGCCCAATCACCACTTGAAATTGACCATTTGTCGAAAAGGAGCCTTTCACTAAATCAATACGTTCAAGTGCCTCTTTATCTACTAAACTTTCATCCTTTAAAGCAAAACGTAGTCGTGTAACACAATGTGTGGCTGCCGCTATGTTTTCTTTTCCACCAACTGCAGTGACAATCGCTTCAGCAGTTTTTGAATGTTGACTCATTGTATTTCCTCCTCTTTTTATATCGTAATCGCTTTCATTTTTACCAAAGAAGTCCTTACCCTAATCAGCAATTACAGTGAATACTAGAAATAAATGCAATTTTTATCTTGTATATACAAGATGTTTATACCCATAGTATATCTTGTATATACAAGATGGTCAACAAGAAATCTCTCTTACTTTACCTGTAAATATCAAGTTTTAACGTTTAGATTTTTTCCAAGCCCTTATTACGTTGAAAAGCAGGAGGTAAATCAATCAACATCAGACTGTAAACATGATTTAAAAAGGCTTCAGACATTATTTCATTTATTTTTTGATGGAAATCAACAGCGAAATGGAAAATTAAATCAAAAATCAGATGAAATTGCCCCGATGAACAAGAAAAGAATCTTTCCTAACGAAAAATTTTTGATTTTTATATAAGGCTATTTTCGCGAAGATTGTGGCTTTTCGAACCAGAAAAGATTCCATGATATGACTACACTACGGGTCATCTTTTCGTATCAATCGGTAGTTAAGTTTAGAAAAAAGGACGATTTTCATACAGAATTTCACCTTTGAGCAACAATTAATACGAAACCCCATGTCCTGTCAGACACCGCAATGAATGAAAATGGGGTCTAGCGGTTTAATGATGCATTAAACCGTTCATCCTGTTAATGCAGGTCTGAGGTCGCCTCTTTTTTGGTGGATAAAACCCCGTTTACGAAACCGATCTAGTACATTCATGAGTATCGCCTATTGTTGCCATGAGCACGTGTATAAAAATACAAGCTCAAGAATGTATGAC
>NZ_JAYKTS010000057.1 GCF_037024155.1 Bacillus sp. 2205SS5-2 | reverse complement strand
GGTTTCGTAAACGGGGTTTTATCCACCAAAAAAGAGGCGACCTCAGACCTGCATTAACAGGATGAACAGTTTAATGCATCATTAAACCGCTAGACCCCATTTTCATTCATTGCGGTGTCTGACAGGACATGGGGTTTCGTAAACTTTGTTGCTCCTAACACAAAGAAAAAATAGGCAGTAGGGTTTTTTCGATTGATTTCTTCCTTTTTATCTAGAAATGAAGAATTTTTCAATAGGAAAAGAGCACGAAGTCATATAAATCAAAGATTTTACTCCTATCCGAAAAACCACTACCTTTTCAAAAACAGACTTATTAAAGACGAAAATTGAGAAAATCCCCTTTACTAATGACAAAAAACAAGCATAAGATGCTTGTTTTTCTAAAGTGCTCCCATTCCAAGCAATATTGCTGTTCAAAGTAGTAGATAAAAAATGGAATCTTAGCCTCTATTTCCTATGTTTGGACAAAATCATAGAATGAATAGAGGATTCTACTAACTAATCAACAATATTGTTTTTGAAAGAAGCCTTGGTTAAATGGATCTATTAATTTCCTAATTCGCTTGTTTTCCTTCCACACTCCTCCATCGCAGCCAATATCGCTCCACGAAATCCTTCCTTTTCTAATGTAGAAACGGCTTCAATCGTCGCACCACCTGGTGAGCAAACTTGGTCTTTTAAAGCAGCAGGGTGTATGTTCGTTTCAAGAACCATTTTGGCTGCACCATATACAGCTTGCGCTGCTAGTTGATAGGCTTGTTTTCGATTAAGTCCTTGAAGTACACCCCCATCTGCCAAAGCCTCTATCATCATAAAGACATAGGCTGGTGATGAACCGGCCACTGCTGGAATACTGTCCATCAATACTTCTTCTACTTCTTCTGACTTACCAAAACTAGTCAAAAGTAAGACAATTTCTTGTTTTTCACTAGGAAGGAGGTTGGCAGTACAAAACGCGGTCATCCCTTCTCCCACTAGTGATGGAGTATTAGGCATTGTTCGCACAATTTTAGTTTCTTTTCCGACTAATTCCTCTATTTTCATTGTGGTTATACCCGCGGCCATCGTCACGATAATCTGGTCTTGGATTGCAGATTTAATCTCTTTCAAAACGCCTTCATATTGGTTCGGTTTAACAGCGATAAACAACATGTCTGCAAATTGAGCAACCTCTACATTTTCCTTTGTACTCTTCACATTAAAATCTTCTGTTACCCTTTGAATCGTTAAATCACTTTTCGCACTTACCATGATGTCACTAGGGTCTACTATTTCTGAACGAATCATCCCCCCCATCATCGCCTTTGCCATATTTCCACAGCCTATAAATCCAATTCTTTTGTTCATTATAATTCCTCCCACTGCATTCTCAAAATTCATGTACGCTTATCATATCAGTATTGGTCTATTGAAGAAAAGCGTAAGGTGACAGGAGCTAGATGTTAGTTTGGAATAAAGTTTAATCAAAAACATATCACAAACCCTAATATTATCGATAACAAAAGGCTGTTTTCGCAAAGATTGTGGCTTTTCGAATATGAAGGAATCCCTTGACTTGTATGACTTCGTGCTCTTTTCCTATTGAAAAATTCTTCATTTCTAGATAAAAAGGAAGAAATCAATCGAAAAAACTCTACTGCCTGTTTTTTCTTTGTGTCAAGAGCAACAATGTATACGAAAAGAGCTTACTGGAAAAATTCATTTAAGTAAAATGATGCAACTTTTTTATAAAAGGTATCACTTTCTTCAAAACAGTACATCTTTCTTTTAAATTCACACTAGAAAGGGCAGCCTTTTTTTCATTTATACTATCTTATTTCCGCACAAAAAAAGTACCTACAATAAGGCACTTTTATTATTTCTTAATCCAAGATAACCCCATGGTTCCCTGACCCGTATGAGAACCAGCAACTGGACTTAAAATAGTGGTCGTAAATCTAATATTTGGGTAGATTTTCTGAAGCTCTTCTTTCCACTCTTCAGCGATTGAACGGTCATTTCCATGCACAACACTTGCTTCTTTGATTTTATGTGAAGCTTCATCAAATATTTCATAAAGACGCTTCTTTACCTTTTTAACCGTCCGAACCTTTTCTGATAGAATCACTTTTCCATCCTCAAACTTAATGATAAGTTGCAATTTAAGTAAATTGCCAATAAAGGTTTGAGTTGTAGATAAACGTCCACCCTTTTGAAGTTGCTCTAAACTCCCAGGTACCAAATACAAACGAGCTTTATCCGGCAGTGTACGTATATACTCAACAATCGTTTCATAGCTTTTACCGGATTTTTCAAGCAGAATTCCTTGTTCAATCATATTCCCTAATGCATATGAACCTACTTTCGAGTCAATCACTTGCACTGGAAATCCAACCATCTCGGCTGCCATTAGAGAGCCTTGGTAAGTACCTGTTAAAGAGCTTGAAGCATGAATGGCAATACCGTATTCATACTTCTCTTTTAATTCTTTAAACCGCTCTACAAATTCACCAATAGCTGGTTGAGACGTTTTAGGAAGAGCATCAGATGCTGACAGTTTTTCGTAAAACTGTTCAGCCGTTATCTCTATATTTTCTTTATAGGATGTATCTCCAAAAATAACATTTAGCGGGATAACTTCAATGTTATGTAATGAAATAAATTCTTCTGAAAGAGAACATGTACTATCTGTTATCCACGCAATTTTCTTTGATTTTCCCATGTATAAATCTCCTTATATGCTTAAGCTGAAATATTATTCAAATGATAATATTAATTGTTCTCACTATACCACTTACAGGGTGCAAGGTAAACCTGGCAAAGGTGATTGAATTGGTATTTCACTTCTTAATTAATGAACTTTTTGGTCACATTTCGATCTTAAGGTTTCCACTAAAAAAACAGCCTATGAACAACGTACCCAACAACTTGTTTTCTTTAATAATATATCCTTAGAATCGTGTTATTGTTGATAATCAAGTGGAAAGAGATTGGATGTTATCTAAATAAAAAGCCAGCAAATTTTGCTGACTTTTTTATAAAGGCTCTTTTCGAAAACAGCCATATTAAATTTTGTTATTCTTCGATATCCATTGCTGGTCCAAAAAACTCGTAGTGAATATTGCTTGGATTCACACCCAAATCTAGCAGATCTTTATATAATTTTTTCATAAAGACTGCTGGTCCACAGAAGTAATATTGAGCTTCTTCAGTCGGAAGAATTCTTCGTAACCACTCTTTTTCAATGTACCCAGCTTTATCATATTTTTTTGCTAGTTTATCCTTCTCAGTTGGTGAATCGTAACAAACAAAATAGTTTACATTAGAATTTTGTTCTTGTATATTACTCAGTTCATCTTTCATTCCATGAAATTCGCTATTCCGAGTTGCATGAATAAAAAAGATATCTTTTTCAAACTTCTTCTCAATTAAATGATTCAGCATACTAACCATCGGCGTTAATCCAACACCACCGCTGAGGAGAACCACTGGTTGGTTTACGTTGTCTAATAAAACGAAATCTCCAGCAGGTGCCGTAATTTCTAGCTCATCTCCTTCATTAATTGAACTATGAAGAAAATTTGAAACCATTCCTGCAGGTTTTTCATTTATCTCTTCTTCTTTTTTTACAGAAATCCGGTAATAATCCTTTGTTGGCGAATCGGATAAGCTATACTGACGAATATGTGTAAATTCACTGTTAGGGATAGTGACTCTGACACTAATGTATTGACCAGGTTGAAAACTAGCTAACTTGTCACCATCTTTAGGTTTTAAATAAAAAGAAGTGATAACATCACTTTCTTTTTCTTTCTTTGAAACAATAAATGATTTAAACTCTTTCCATCCACCGACTTGATTTTCTGCTTCTTCATACATATCTTTTTCAACACTAATGAAAACATCTGCAATCAGACCATATGCCACTTCCCAAGCTTCCATTATTTCATCAGTTGCTGCATCCCCTAAGACATCTTTGATCGCTATTAAAAGGTATTTACCTACAATCGGATAATGCTCTGGCTTTACATTTAGACTTCTATGTTTATGAGCAATTTGCTTAACAACAGGAATGATGGCTTCTAAATTATCGATGTATTTCGCTGCTGCGTAGACTGATGCCGCTAAGGCTTTTGGCTGTCTTCCTTGTTTTTGATGGGCATGATTAAAAATATTTAGTAATTCAGGATGATCTTTAAACATTATTTTGTAGAAGTGTTTTGTGATTGCTTCTCCATGTATTTCTAAAACCGGAACTGTAGATTTAATAATATCAATCGTTCTTGATTGTAATTGTGTCATAAAAACTTCCACCTCTTCTTAAAGATATATTTTAAATACATCTTTAATGTATCAATTGTTTTATTATAAAGCAATATATGAAATACATCTTTTGAAAATTGTTCACATTTCCCCGCTTATATTTTGTTACAATAATAATATGTAATAAGAAATGAGGTTAGATTCATGCATTTAACCACCTATACCGATTATTCGTTAAGACTTCTTATTTATTTAGGGTCCCAACCGAATGATCAATTAACCAATATAAAAGAAGTTGCTCAGTTATATAGTATTTCTAGTAATCACTTGAGTAAAATTGTCTTTGATCTCGGAAAGATGAATTTGATTCAAACGATTCGTGGTCGAAATGGAGGTATCCGCTTGATAATGCCACCCGAAGAAATAAATTTAGGCTGGCTTATTCGCCAAACAGAAGAAGGATTCACTATCGTAGAATGTTTTAATGAAAGCAAAAACAAATGCGTCATTTCTGATCATTGTCGTTTAAAGCATGTCTTAAATGATGCTCTCTTTGCTTTTATCAATGTTTTAGATCAATATACTTTAAAAGATATCATTATTGAGCCCGACCTTCTGGGAATAGGAGAAAAAAAGGCATAGCGTATAAACGCTATGCCTTTCCTTTAGGGGTAAAATTGTCTACCGCATTCTCACTTTATTTAATTAAATCTTCTGGAGAAAAAGCACCAGGTAATAATTCCTTTACAAGCACCTTTTCAATCGCTCCATCTAAATTTGTAAGAATGACTTCCATGTCCCCATCACACAACTCGGATAACACTTGTCGACATGCACCACAAGGCGGAACTGGTCGTTTCGTGTCTGCAACAACAACCATCTTTTCAAATTCACAATCGCCTTCAGAATAAGCTTTGAATAGTGCCGTTCGTTCGGCACAATTACAGAGACCATATGAAGCATTTTCTATATTGCTTCCCCAATAAACTTCTCCAGTTTTAGAAAGTAATGCAGCCCCTACCTTAAAATTTGAATAGGGTGTATAGGCTTTTTCTCTTGCAGTAATCGCTTCTTGAATTAACGTTTTTTCCTCCATGGAATTCACCTCTTCATTAGGATTATGCATTTATTAGCTTTAATATCCAATCAACCAAAACGCCACCGAAGTAGACACCAAATATTCCCATTACACCTGCAAGTACAGGTGGAGCAGGTAAAGGCAGTTTCATAAACTTAAAAACAACGCCGATGATAATCCCTGCAAGGACACTTAATAAAACCTCTTTCATAACTTATCCCTCTTTTAATAGTCTTTTGTCGAAACCTCACCGTTCACAATTGAGACACCTGAACTTGCTCCAATACGAGTTGCTCCTGCTTCTATCATAGCTAGAGCATCTTCACGACTACGAACTCCACCGGATGCTTTAACACCTAGCTCTGGTCCAACTACGTTTCTCATTAGAACGATATCTTCAACAGTCGCACCACCTGTTGAAAAACCAGTTGATGTTTTCACAAAATCTGTACCTGCAGAAACGGCTAGCTTACACGCACGCTCTTTTTCCTCATTTGTTAGTAAAGAGGTCTCTATAATAACTTTTGTTAAGGCTTTTCCTTTTGCAGCTTCTACAACAGCACGAATATCTGCTTCAACAAGCTCATTATTTCCATCTTTTAATGCACCAATATTAATGACCATATCTACTTCTGTAGCACCATTTTCAATGGCATTTTTCGTTTCAAATGCCTTTACTTCCGTTGTGCTCGCACCCAAGGGAAAACCAATAACTGTACAAACTTTCACTTTTGGTGTGTCTTTAAGAATTTCTGCTGCTGTTTCTACCCAGGTTGGATTTACACATACAGAAGCAAAAGAATGTTCCATGGCTTCTTTTGCTAAAATGATAATTTCCTCTTTCGTTGTGTTTGCCTTTAACGCGGTATGATCAATCATTGAACCAATGGATGTTGTCATAAAATTACTTCCTTTCAATTTTCTCTTTTTTTATGGCTGTTTAACAAAGTTTATTGCTTTTCGTATCCATTTATTTTCGATGGGAATTAACAGTTAAATGGAATATTTATTCAAAAACCAAGTGAAATATCCACAATGTATAGGAAAAGATCCTTGATTATTGATGTTTCTTATCAACCATTTAGTGGTCAAATGTAGTTAGAAAGAGGAGAGGTCAAGCCTCTCCTCCTCCTTCTAAATTATAGAAGCATTCCTGCGATTGAAGCACTCAATAAAGATGCTAACATCCCTGCCATTACAGCACGTACTCCAAGTTTTGCAATATCTGGTCGGCGTTCTGGAGCCAAGCTACCAAGTCCACCTAAAAGAATCCCCATTGAAGAAATGTTGGCAAATCCACAAAGAGCAAATGATACGACAGCGACTGTTTTTGGTGATAGATCTGCAATTTGTGGAGCGAATGATGCATACGCCACAAACTCATTCAAGACAAGCTTTTGTCCAATAAATCCACCTGCTGTGATCGCTTCTGACCATGGAACACCAATTGCAAATGCTAGTGGTGCAAATAGGTAGCCTAAGATAGATTCTAAAGTTAAACCATCCAAATTAAACCATCCACCAACAAACCCTAAAAGGCCATTGATTAAAGCAATTAAGGCAATGAATGCCAGAAGCATTGCCCCTATATTTAAGGCTAACTGGAGACCCACACTTGCTCCTTTAGCAGCGGCGTCAATTACATTTGTTGATTCTGTATCTTTTTCCATTTGAAGATTATCAGATGAAACGGCTGTTTCCGTTTCAGGAATCATGATTTTGGCAATGATTAATCCTGCAGGAGCTGCCATGAAGCTTGCAGCTAATAAATACTCAAGTGGGACACCAAGTAGAGAATACCCAATTAGTACAGAACCTGCAACCGATGCAAGTCCCCCAACCATTACAGCGAATAACTCGGATCTAGTCATTTTAGCTAAATATGGTTTAACAACAAGTGGCGCTTCCGTTTGACCAACGAAAATATTTGCTGCCGCCGACAATGATTCTGCTTTACTTGTACCTAGAAGTTTTGATAGCGCTCCTCCAAGAAGTTTAATAACAAGTTGCATAATCCCTAGATAGTATAGAACCGATATAAGTGAGGAAAAGAAAATCACGATTGTAAGCACTTGGAATGCAAAAACAAATCCAATTCCTTCTGCTGCAAATAACCCACCAAATAAGAAGTTAACCCCTTCATTTGCATAATTTACAATCTCATTTACACCTAATGAAAGTTTCTTTAAGCCCGCTCGTCCAAGCTCCCATTTTAATACGATAAATCCAAAAGCAATTTGAATCGCTAAACCGCCTAAAATTGTTCGTAGATTAATAGACTTACGATTACTGGAAAAAATAAATGCGATTGAGAATACAACTAATATACCTGCAATTCCCCATAAAATATTCATTGTGCTCACCTCAGAAGTAATTTAGTATTTGAAAATGAAAACTACCTGTTACCGCTTTCATTAACTTTACATTTGTTACTATAACAGAAACTCTGAACAAATGTAATATCTCTTTTAAACATTTGTAACATAAAATTTTACCAGTTCATTATTCTGTCAAATTTTTTGTCGAAAATTATTTCCCTCAATAAAAAAAAGAAGCCTAGGCTTCTTTTTTATTCGGCTGCTTTCGAACAGTTGTTTCATTTCAATCCAGTCAATAAACGTTGATATAGCTTTGTTTCGGGGCATTTTTTCGCTTATTTTTGATGAACATCAGCAGCAGTAAAACAGAGGATTCCACCTAAAATTTGATAATATAGCCTTTTATTTTAATGTTTACAAAATTTCACGATTATCTATCGACACTCACTATTTTGTACAGTTCATTAAAGAAGTTCGACATTATTTTCCTATCATCCCTGCTTTACTCGATCTCTTTATCTAATAAAAAGCGAGCTGTGAATTGATCAGTAACCAGGATATTTGCATACTTCCCTTTAATCGCACCATAGATTCCATCAATTTTTTGAGCTCCACCAGCAACAAGGATAGATTGTTCTTTGGCTTTTAAATCTTCTAAGTTTATGCCTAAGGTTCGTTCGTTTAAGCTTTCATTACAAATTTCACCATTGAGGTCAAAAAAACGAGAACAAATGTCTCCTGCTGCTTGCGGATAGAGTGTGTTCAAATCCTCTTCTGTAAAATAACCTAATTGAAACAAAAGCGATTCGGACTTTACTGGACCAATTGTAAATAGAGCAATATTGGCCTTTTTTCCTAATTCTAATATCCTCTTTATATGACGATCTGCCTCCATCGCTTGTTTTACGACCACATGATCCACAATAGCTGGCAGTGGTAAATGATGTGGGGTAGTCGTATACGCTTTACCGAAAAGATAAAGAATTTCTGATGCATATGTGTTTGTTTCCGAATGACTAACGCCACCCTTCAGCTGAACAACCTTTACATCTTTAACAAATTTCTGCTTCAGTTCAATCGCAATATGATAGAGCGTTGTTCCCCATGTGACACCAATAATATCATTGTCCTTTACCGTTTCATGCAAGTATGTCGCCGTTTTTTCACCTAAATAATTTTTGATTATATGATCATCATACTGTGGAATCGATACCACTATCGCCTTTTTTAAACCGAATACTTTCTCCAGTTTATTTGACAACTGTTCTACGTCATCAGTCGGATCGCTTATCGTAATTTGTACGATGCCTTTTTCTTTTGCTATTTGTAAAAATCTTGATACAGTTGGACGGGACACTCCTAATTTTTTCGCAATATCGCTTTGATTATAATCTAATAGATAATACAGTTTTGCTGCCTCAATTACTTTTCTTAGTTTCTCCTGCTCCATAAAGTTCACCTGCAATATTTTACATTTGTTAATATAAACATACCCTTAAATTTTACAAATGTAAATATTCTGTCATGATTTTTTCCTGGAAAATAAAGCGCATACATAAATTTGTTGCCTTCACCAAGTTAACATGCACATTAAACTTGTCTCAGTTGCTCTCCTAAATAAATTGCTAACTCTCTGAATCCTTGAATTCCGGCTATCACTTTTGCTTGATTTTGAAGAAATTCATTTCGAGCGACTTGCATTCTATGATTCCGTAGTACCAGTTTGTATTTTTTTATTATTGGATGATCGAATTGATTCAAGATCTCAAATTTGGTTAGTACTAGACTACTTTGGTAAATGAATTCTCCACTAGCATCCAATTTGCAGACATCAGCTAGGCATAATTCAAATCCAGCCAATGAAGCACGATGTTTGTGTATTCTGATGCTAAACGGTGCCCTCTTGTGTGATCATTCGATAATAATACATCCTTCAGGAGGCATACTAGATTGATACAATTCCCCTTCACTTCAAACACCATTCTTCATACGGAAGGTTAAATGCATCTAAATATCACGTTAAATCCTTCATCCTCACTTTTTTCACGAATGATGTATATCTATTTCATTCGTCTTCCCTCTATTTATCATCATCTCTCTAATTCACATTATTCCCCCTTATTTAATTGGTTTTTTCACACTTAATTATTTTCAGAATAATTTCAGAAAAAAAGATCAACTAGTAAGCATCTTTCATTTTTTCCCATTGAAAGAGAGAGTGATTTTCTGTATTGTAATCTAGTTATGTTTTTTTAGGAGGATAAGGAAATGAATTCAACTTCAACTCAGAAAGTACAAATTACAACCGCAGATCCTTCTGCGATAGGCTTATTTGGTTTAGCAATGGTCACTTTGGTTGCATCATCCCAAAAATTAGGTTGGACGGAAGGTGTTTCTTTTGTCCTACCATGGGCTATTTTTCTAGGTGGATTTGCTCAACTTTTTGCTAGTATTCAGGATGCTAAACACAACAATACATTTGGGACAACGGCTTTTGCTGCATTCGGACTGTTTTGGCTAGGCGTGGGAACATCGTGGCTCTTGCAATTTGGAGTCTTTGGAGAGGCGGCGGCTGGAGCAGTTGATCCTAAACAATTAGGAATTGCATTTATAGGGTACTTAATTTTTAGTCTATTTATGACAATTGGCGCTATGGAGACCCATAAGGTCTTATTCATAATATTTGTTCTAATAGATTTTTTGTTTATCGGACTATCGCTCTCAAGTTTAGGGTTTATGCCCGAATTTACTCACAAGATTGCAGCCATTTCAGAGTTCTTAATTGCGATTATGAGCTTTTACGGGTCGGCCGCTTCCGTTTTAAACACTCATTTTGAAAAAGTGTTTTTACCTGTTGGTAAGCCTTTTGGACTTTTTAAATAAGACTATTCCGCAGAGTTTGCGGCTTTTCATATCAGTTAATAATCCATGGTATAGGTTCGCCTCGGGGCAGCATTCCATCTAATTTTGATGGAAATCAACATTGAAATGGAAGATTTAATCAGAAATCAGACGCAATAACTATAATGTATACGAAAAGATCCTTAAATAATGGTACGCAAAAAAAGAAGCTCCAATGAGCTTCTTTTTTTGCGTAACTTCTGCTCAACATCTATCTACAAACTAATTAGAATTTAACTCATATTCTTCCCATAAAAAAGTTCATCCATCTCGACAATTAGTTTTTCAGTAATTTCATCTTGCTCTTCTGCCGTCAGATTTTCTTTTGTAGATCCAAATAAATATTGATCTAAATCGAATTTTTTCAGTTTACATTTCGTATGAAATATATTTTCTTGATATACATTCACATCAATCATGTCGAATTGTTCTTGCACATCATCTGGAATATAGTTTTGAATCGAGTTAATTTCGTGATCAATAAACAATTTATGTCCCGTAACATCCCTTGTAAATCCTCGTACTCGATAATCAATCGTCATCACATCTGTTTCAAAAGAATGGATTAAATAGTTAAGCGCTTTTAAAGGTGATATCTCCCCACAAGTGGATACATCAATATCTGCACGGAAAGTGCTTATTCCATCATCAGGATGATATTCAGGGTATGTGTGAACTGTAATATGACTCTTGTCCAACGCACCTACTACAACATTTGGAATTGGACCCGGTGACTCATCTAGTGCTTCGATATGTTCTTCATGTACGGGACCTTCAGACACTAAAATTGTGACACTAGCACCTTGAGGATCGTAATCTTGTTTAGCTATATTTAAAATATGAGCCCCAATAATATCCGTTACAGTAGTTAATATTTTGGTTAGTCGTTCTGCATTATACTGTTCATCGATGTATTCAATATATGCTTCTCTTTCTTCCCGCGTTTTTGTGTAACATATATCGTACATATTAAAACTAAGTGATTTGGTTAGATTATTAAATCCGTGCAATTCGATCCTTTGCTTCGGAGTTAGATTCATGTCCAATTCCCCCTATCTTTTTGCTAAGTATCTGGGAAGTATTTAAGGTTTATCTTCCCCAATTCCGTTCAAACCAATCACCAATATTTAAGCTGGTGATTTAAAACACATTTTGTCGCATCCTTTTTAATTTCTCGACTTTTCTTGAGTGACATTGAATATTTTAAGCTTACATTAATCCGCATGTATACAAATCAAATCCAAATTATTGACCAAAACAAACTTTTCCACACAGATATTGACTGAAGAACCTTTAAGATCTATGTTTCCTTCCTTAAATGGATCTTAAACTTCTTCATTCGGCTCTAATATCAGCACTCATATAAACGCTACACCGCTCGTATTGTTTAAGGATATTTTCACAAGGCTTTTTTCGTATACATTGTGGCCCTTTCAGCTGACTTTAGATTAAATCCTTCTTCTCACAGCAGATTTCCACCAAAAACAGACGAATCCAGCTTCAGTGGCTAGCTAAAACCTCATTCACACACCATCGAAATGCTCCTTCATTACGATTGATAAAAACCAATCTAGCGATATACATTTGTACAGATCAACATCTTCGTTATTCAAACTCGCTACTATCCCAGTAACATCGATTGTTCTCATAAAAACAAGTTGAATTCCCCATTCAAAATAATCCTCTTTACAGAATAGACTGCATATTGTTTTAGTTCAAATAATTCGAACTAAAATTATCCATTTTTCCAAGATGATTTCGATTGAAATAGTCAAAATCACTCACTGTTCAGTAAGCGATCAGAAAGGACATCTTGTTTCTTATTCATTTTTCTCTAGTTTTTTATATGTATTATAGCAAGAGTGTTGATTAACCAATTAAATCCAGTAAAAAACTACAAAAAAGGACGCCCTTTTAGTAAAATTGTTGTTACGACACAAACAATTTGAAAAGGAGCGTCCCTATGAAACAGTCTACCACTTTCCCAAATTTGATTCAAAAGTTAATTCTGCCAGAAGAGATAAAAATCGCCACAAAACTCTCTGGTTATAAGGATAAAAGTACTAAATTTGATGTAATGACACTCGTTTGT
>NZ_JAYKTS010000056.1 GCF_037024155.1 Bacillus sp. 2205SS5-2 | reverse complement strand
GAGGTAGATATCCAAAAATCAAAACCAGCTTAAATCAAGTAATGGTGCCATAGCCAATCTTTAAAAATGGTCATTCCATTTTAGGGAGGGTGCTTTTTTGTGTCAAAATCAGCATCAAAACCCATTTTCGTATAAAAAGATCCTTTCAATATAACTTTATTTTTTGTAGTTTCTGAGGAAATATGATAAATATCAATTGGAAATAAAGAGGGCACTGCCAGAAAAAGCATCAAAAAAAGGACGGTCCATTTTAGTTCCATCCTTAATAATTAGAAAAACTTTATTCAGATAGCAAATATAACAATTTTCGCGAAAGCAGATTTATTAAATGATATTACAATCAATTTCTTAGTATAATTCAAAATATAATCTCTTTTTCCACTCTAAAAGCTCCATTGAAAGGAGAATTTCTTCTCTCCTTGGTCGTTCAAATGGAATTTGAAATTCAGCTTTTATCGAAGCTGGTCTATCTGATAACACCAATACACGATCCGAAAGAAAAAGTGCCTCTTCTATATTATGTGTGATAAATAAAACAGCTGGCCTCTCCTCTTCCCAAACAGATAGGAGCCATTTTTGCATATCGGAACGTGTTAATTCATCTAGTGCAGAAAAAGGTTCATCTAATAATATAAAGGGCTGTGGGCTTAATAGGGCTCTAATAAATGAAACTCTCTGCTTCATTCCACCTGACAATTCATGAGGATATGCACCTTCAAAACCAGCTAAACCTGCCTTTTGTAGCATGTTTTTTGCCTCTTTTTCATTCACCTCACCTACTAATTCTTGACCTAATAGAACATTTTCTATTACCGTCCGCCATGGTAATAATGAAGGAGTTTGAGGCATATACGAAATATGTCCGGCCTTTCCATTGATTTTTTGATCTTCTAAATAAATTTCGCCACTATCTGGAGTTAACAACCCACCAACGAGGTGAAATATAGTGCTTTTTCCACTTCCTGAAGGACCAAGTAATGTGACAAATTCCCCTTGCTTAATGGTGAGGCTAACTCGCGATAATACATCCTTTTCCCCGAATCTCTTCGACACATCTTTTAGCTCTAACTTATTCATCGTACTTCCCTCCGTTCAATACAATTTTTTCAACCAATACAATCACCCAAAAGAAAAGTAAACTGATAAACATAATGGTCAAGATTGCCACAAAGACACGATCGGTTTGAAACGATGAAGAAGCTAGAGTCATAAAGACACCGATTCCAGCTTTAGCCCCTAGCCACTCTGAAATAACAGCCCCCATTACACTATAGGTTGCTGAAATTTTTATACCTGAGAACAACATTGGAAGAGAAGAGGGAAACTCTAATTTCCAAAAAATTTGCCTTTTCGTTGCACCAGCCATTTTCATGTAATGCAATAATTCAGATGAGGTTTGTTTATATCCATCTAACGTCGAAACGGCTACAGGAAAGAAACAAATTAAGGTGATGACAATCAATTTGGGTAAAAGGCCAAAACCAAACCAAATGACTAAAAGTGGCGCCAGAACAATAATCGGAATATTCTGGGACAAAATCAGGAATGGATAAAAAGCCTCCCGTAAAAGAGGAACACGATGCAACACCATAGCTGTTCCCCAACCAAATGAACCTCCAATAAAAAAGCCTAAAAGAGTTAGCCAAATTGTTGCTAGAACATCTTCATAAAAAAAAGACCATACAGCAATAAATTCTTTTATTATTTGAAGTGGACCTGGAAGCATCCAAACAGGAATGTTCCAAATATTTGTTGAAAACTCCCATGAAATAAAGAAAAGGAGGAGAACCATAAATGGTCTCCATCCTTTGAGAAATATCGCTCTTATCATCGATATTTCTCCGTTAATTGATTCATCATAATTCCAGAAGGTTGATACAAAACTTTTATTTGAGAAATTACATTCGGACATCCTAATTGCACCATTTTTTCATTCATTCTTTGAATGATCGAAAATAATTCAGATAATTCACCTTCCATCGTCGTTTCAAGTGGATGAACCTCGTAGCACACACCAGATTCTTCAATTACTTTAATCGCCTCATCGACAAATGGTATTACATCTTCACCACGTTCCGTTTTCGGCAAAATTTGAATACTCACTAAAGAATTTCCCATCGCTATCTTCTCCCTTATTTTGGTAAGAATTGTGTTGTAAAGGCTTCATTTGCTTCAAGCTTCTGTTCCATCAGTCCATTTTCAAACATCCAATTTGCATAGTTTTCCCAAATCTCAGTTTTTTGTTCACCCCAACGTGGAGCATCAGCCTGATACTTGTCTGCGAGCCAGCTTTGTGATTTTTTGACTAGCTCCTCATCCAAATCTGGAACAGCTGTCAATAAAACTTCGGCAGCTTCATCTGGATTTTCAATCGAGTCTCTGTAACCTTTGCTTACCGCCGCTAAAAAGGCCTTTACTACTTCTGGATCATCTTCAATTTTGCTTTCATTCGTAGCTAAAACAGGTGTATAATAGTCTAGCTTATTTGAGTAATCCGTTAAATACACCATATTCAGTTCTTCACCGCGCAACTCTGCTTCAATCCCTGTCCACCCATAGTAGATCCAAGCAAAATCAATGTCTCTTTTCACTGCGGTGAAAAAGTCACTTGATCCCATATTTACAAACTCTACTTTATCCACTTCGCTATTTTCACTCTTCATTACGGATTCCATCACAGCTTTTTCAACAGGATCCCCCCAACCACCATAGGTTTTCCCTTCAAAATCTTTCGGGCTAAGAATTTCTTTTCCACTTGGTGACGCAAAACCCGAAGTATTATGCTGAATAATCGCAGCTATTGAAACCAATGGAACATCTTCAACTCTTGCACGAGTGATACTTTCTTGATAACTTATCCCAAAATCAGCTTTGCCTGACGCAACGAGTTGATCTGCCCCTGCTTCACCTGGTAGGATGATTTCGACGTCTAGCCCTTCGTCTTTGAAGTACCCTCTGTCTTTTGCAACGTATAGACCTGTGTGATTCGTATTCGGAGTCCAATCAAGCACCACGGAAATCTTTTTTAATTCCTTACTACTTGTGTTACTCTCCTCCTCATTTCCACAACCAGCCAGAATGAATATGATAGCAACTGCCCCTAATAGCCATTTTTTCATCTCTTTTCCCCCTCATATGTGATCTTATTTCTTTGATGACGGAATACTAGAGATCCTGATAGTCTTATGTACATGAAAAAGCGCCTAGATAGATACCTAGGCGCACATAAACAAAAAAATTGAACATGTTTCCTCCGCTGGTATCAACCAGATCAGGTTCAAGGGTCCGTAGCTTATGACTACTCTCTCAACCAGCAACACTGGTTCCCCTACAATACTCTAATATTAAATTCAGTCAATTTCACTATGACAGATAAATGAAAATGACGCAACCATTTTGAATTATCATTTTCTAAAGTTTGTTTCTCTTATTAAGGCTTTTTTCGCAAAGGTTGTGGCTGTTCGAATAGCCCTCAATTCGTGATGAAGATTGACTTTGGGGCATCTTTTCGCATCATTTTCAACCCAAAATGAGGAATGAAAAGAGTGTTTCCCTTCATTTTGATGCTAAAGCAACAAAGTATGTGAAAAGAGCCTTTAATAAAGGACATTTTTCGTATACATTGTTTCATTTATAGTTTAATTTTAGAAGGAAACCTTCAATTCGCTGGTGATTCACATCAAATACAAGCGAAATGATGCCCCCGAGACAGAGCCTTATCATCGATTATTGACTGGTTCGAAAAGCAACAAGCTTTGCAAAATCAGTTATAGAAATTTTTCTTCTTTTCATACAGTGAACAATTAGACAAATCAAGAAGTGGTTAGACTAAAAGAGCATAAAAATCGCTTATTTAGTTGTCTTTTCTACTTTTTAACAACCAATATAAGTGTAAAAGGCTGTTTTCGAAAAGATTGTGGCTTTTCGAATAGGAATATATCCCCTGATTTGTATGACTTCGTGCTCTTTTCCTTATGAAAACTTCTCCATCTCTAGATAAAAAGTAAGAAATCAGTCGAAAAAACCTTACTGCCTGTTTTTTCTTTGAGTCAATAGCAACAAAGTATGCGAAAAGAGCCCTGTAAAAACAGGCTAGGGTATAGAATAAGATTGTTTACCCACTTATAAGAAATGTTTATAATGAAGCAGATACATATTGTTGTAAATCAAAGAAACTGAAAATATTTTTTTTATTTCAAGGAGGAATTTTAGTGGAACGTATACAAATGGCAGATGGTCTTTCCTTCTCTCGATTAGTTCATGGTTTATCGAGATTAAATGATTGGAATAATTCAAAAGAAGAAACACTCGAATTAATTGAGTATTGTTTAGAGCAAGGAATTACTACTTTTGACCATGCGGATCTATATGGTGGATATACTTGTGAAGAATTGTTTGGCGATGCCCTATCATTAAAGCCTGAGCTTCGAGGGGAAATGGAGATAATCACTAAATGCGGAATTGTCATTCCAGCTGATAAGCGTCCTACTCATCAAACACATCACTACAATTTAACAAAGGAACATATTTTACTTTCAGTTGAAAATTCGTTGCAGAATTTAAAAACGGATTATATTGATGTTTTATTATTACATCGCCCAAGTCCCTTTATGGATCCCATTGAAATTGCCGAAGCATTCGACATTCTCAAAAGAGAGGGAAAGGTTCGTCACTTTGGCGTTTCTAACTTCAAAAATTCTCATTTTCAAATGCTTCAATCTTACTTGGACTACCCGCTCATCACTAATCAGATTGAATTATCTGCCTATGAGCTCGAAAATTTTGACGACGGCACGATTCATCTTTGCCAGGAAAAACGTATCAAACCTATGGCATGGTCTCCCCTTGCTGGAGGGAAAGTCTTTACTGCTCAAGATGAAAAAGGAAAACGTCTTCGTGAAACTTTAACGAAAATCCAAGATGAGATTAGTGCAAAAGGAATCGATGAAGTACTATTTGCATGGCTATTACAGCACCCTGCTAAAATCATGCCCATCGTCGGTTCTGGAAAAAAGGAACGCATTCAAACCGCAATTAACTCCTTGTCTCTTTCTTTGAATCATGACCAATGGTTCGAAATTCTTCAAAGTTCAATGGGACATGATGTGCCATAATTCAATACGGATTATAGGGCTCTTTTCCGGTAATGTATGACAATTAAATTACCAAAACAAAAAAACGGAAGCCGACAGGTTAACGTTTACTAATTATTGCTGTTAAAAACAGGATTTCCTAAAGAATCCGGTCATAAATGACCGGATTCTTTTTTTGTTTGCCTCATATCATATTCATTATTGCTATTTAGTTAAATTTATTTAAAAACCCTATTTTGCTTGTGGTTCCCATCAATTAAAGACGAAAAGATGCTCTGAAACAAAGCTATATCAACGGTTGTAGACCGGGTTGAAAAGAAATAAACTTTGCGAAAACAGCCTTTTGTTATCATCAGTGAGGGAAACAATTTCTTGTCATTTGTCATTATCAAGTTAAACACCCAATCCATAAAAAAGAGTGAAGCTAGTATTAATCGCTCCACTTGCTCAAATTTTATTTTCACATGAGGAAAGAAGTTAGAAACCCTAAAAAGGCTGTAAAAATAACAATAAACCAGGCTGGCCACTTCCAGTAATGCAACAAGCTAAACGCAAGTAATACTACCGCAAGATCCACACCATTTAAGACAGCACTTGTAAATACAGGGTTGTACAAAGCGGCGAGCAACAACCCAACAACAGCAGCATTTACACCCTTCAACGCACCTTGTGCATACGGCAACGAGCGAATCGTATTCCAAAAAGGCAGTGTTCCAATTAATAAGAGGAATGAGGGAAGGAATATGCCAATAACTGCTATCATCGCTATTTGCCAGCCACCAATCGCTCCACCTAAAAATCCGGAAAGTGTGAATAGCGGGCCGGGTACAGCCTGTGCCCCTGCGTAACCAGTTAAGAACATTTCTTCTGAAAGCCATCCATTTGGAACCACTTCTCTCTCTAACATAGGTAGAACCACATGTCCTCCTCCAAATACTAGCGAGCCTACACGGTAAAATGTATCAAAAATCGCATAAGATAGGTTTGTGAATATAGTCTTTCCGAGTGGAAGAATTACCAATAAAGAAAAAAACAAGAACCAGGATAAAACCCCTAGCTTTTTGCTGATTTTTATTGGAAGATGAGGAGCTTTCTCTATCTCTTCAGAGCGGTACAATCCATATCCAATCAGAGCTGCCACAGCTATAATGACTAATTGTCCAATCGCGGTTGGAACCAATAGAGTGGCAATTGCAGCTAGGATAGCAATGGTCATCCGCTCGCGATCGGGAGTAAGCTTCTTCCCCATCCCAATGATAGCATGCGCTACAACTGCGACTGCTACTAGCTTCAAACCATGAATCCAACTACTATTTATCATATCACCACTTTCAACGAAATAAGCGAATAAAACAAGTGCAAGAACTGAAGGAAGGGTAAAACCTAACCAGGAAATCACTCCGCCCAAGATTCCACCTCGTACCATGCCTATCGAAATACCGACCTGACTACTCGCTGGACCTGGTAGAAATTGACACAATGCAATTAAATCAGCGAAGCTCTTTTCATCCAACCAATTCCTTCTCTTTATATATTCCTCACGAAAGTAGGCCAAATGAGCTGCTGGACCCCCGAATGAAGTAAGACCTAATCGTAAGGAAACAAAAAAGATTTCAATCCATTTTTTCAACATTTCACTATCACCCTTATTCTCTTTAATATTGGCTCTTTTCGCATTCTTTGTAGCTCGTGTATATAAAAACGGATGGCAGCACTCTTTTCTTTCCTTATTTTGAGGTGAAAAAATTCCGAAAATATGCTCGAAGTTATTTTTCATCACGTAATAAGGAATAATTCATAAAGCTACAATCTTTGCGAAAAGAGTCTTGCGAAAACAACCTTAATATTTAAATTATATTATAGATATTTTTTGATTAAGAAAAAAGGAATAAGTGTTTATTTACTAATTTATACGAGAATTTCACAAATATCAGGTAAGCTTTTGGTTTTTCTATAGGCTCTTTTCGTGTACTTTGTTGCTATTGGCACAAAGTAAAAACAAGCAGTTAGGTTTTTTCGACTGATTTCTTACTTTTTATCTAGAAATGGAGAAGTTTTCATTTGGAAAAGAGCACGAAGTCATACAAATCATGGGATATATCCCTATTCGAAAAGCCACAATATTTGCTAAAACAGCCTTTCTATAAGACTGCATTCGCAAATAATGTTGCTTCCTCTGTTAAAAAATAGGTTTCTCACATCTTTCCACCTGTTTTTGAACGAATTCATTAAAAGTAAATTTAATAGCCACAATGGATACGAAAAGAGCCTTAAAAAAAGACTCAGCACTGAGGCTGAGTCTCTCAATTTAGGACTGATATCACAAGGCTGTTTACGCAAAGATTGTGGCTTTTCGTATCAGTTAATTATCTGTGATATAGCTTTGTTTCGGGCATCATTTCGTCTGTTTTTGATAGAAATCAACAATGAAATGGAGGATTTAGTCAAAAATCAGATGAAATAGCCACAATGGATACGAAAAGAGCCTATCACAAAGAGTGATGCCTTTTGCTGCAGTATCTAATACGTAATAAAGCTGGGTCCAAAATTATTATTTCGTATTTAAATTACCACTTAAAATAAAAAATAGGTCTTATTTAATAATCATTACAGGGCAGTTAGCACGCTTCGCAACTTTATGGCTAACACTCCCTAAAACCATTTCTTGTAACGTGTTTAAGCCTCTACTTCCTAGAATGACAAGATCATACTCCTGTTCATTTGCAACCTTAATTAAGGTCGGTCCTGGTTCACCTTTGAGGATTTTCACTTCAAAAGGGACATTTTGTTCTTCAAAATAACGCTCAGTCTCATGAAGACTCTCTTTCCTTTTGTATTCAATTAATTCTCTACTTTCTTGAGACAGGACATCTGACTTAGATTTTGAACCATCCACAACGAATGCAATTGTTACCGTAGCGTCCTGATCCAAGTGAGCTAAATGGGCTGCTTTTTCTGCCGCTCGCAAAGCATGCTTTGAGCCGTCCGATGCCAATAAAATTTTTTGAAACATCTCTACTCCTCCTAACAACAATACACATTTCCCTCTTTAGTTTACCACTAATGTATCCAAGAAACTTTGACAATTGCTTTAACTATGAAAATAGTATATTTTGTAGCAATTCATGAAAATGAGCGCATTTAAGAGATATAAAGAGTAACAAAGGATATAAAACGCTTACACGACATTATGTAATCTAATAAGAGAATGATATAATTCATACCGTTGTATTTAGCTCGGATTGTTTAAGAGTGTAGCTTTGTAGATTCGTTTGATCCGGATTACATTGTTAAAATAAGCTCCTAATTACTATATTAGAAAGAGGTGTCAGTTTGAACACACAAACATTAAAAGAACAGTGGTTTGGAAATATTAGAGGAGATGTTCTCTCTGGAATTGTTGTGGCTCTAGCCCTCATCCCAGAGGCGATTGCCTTTTCGATAATTGCAGGGGTAGACCCAATGGTTGGCCTATATGCTTCCTTTTGTATCGCAGTCGTTATTGCCTTTGTCGGCGGTAGACCAGGAATGATTTCTGCTGCAACAGGAGCAATGGCACTTGTAATGGTCACATTAGTTAAGGATTTTGGTTTGCAATATTTGCTTGCTGCGACCATTTTGACAGGAATTATTCAAATTATTTTTGGACTGTTCAAAGTCGGGAAGTTCATGAGATTTATCCCAAGATCCGTCATGGTTGGATTCGTTAATGCGCTAGCAATATTAATTTTCACAGCTCAGCTTCCTCATTTTATTGATGAAACATGGGTGATGTATGCAATGGTTGCAGGGAGTCTTGCTATCATTTATATTTTGCCGAGATTTTCCAAAGCAATTCCTTCACCGTTAATTGCCATCGTCGTCATTACCGTTATTGCGATCGTATCTGGATCATCAGTTAGAACGGTTGGTGATATGGGCGAGCTTTCTCAGAAATTACCTTTGTTTCTATTACCTGATATTCCATTAAACTTTGAAACTTTGAGAATTATTCTTCCTTATTCCTTTGCCTTAGCGCTAGTAGGTTTACTAGAATCTTTATTAACTGCACAAATCGTCGATGACATGACCGATACTGATTCTGATAAAAACAGAGAAGCCCGTGGTCAAGGAATAGCTAATATTGTATCAGGATTCTTTGGTGGAATGGCGGGTTGTGCCATGATTGGTCAGTCTGTTATTAACGTAAAATCTGGCGGAAGAGGCCGGTTATCTACGTTAGTAGCCGGCATGTTCTTAATAGTATTAATCATCTTACTCAATGATGTTCTTATTCAAATTCCCATGGCCGCTCTTGTTGGGGTCATGATCATGGTCTCAATTGGAACCTTTGATTGGTCCTCTTTAACAAAGTTGCATATTATGCCTAAAACAGACGCAATTGTTATGATTGCAACCGTTGCAACGGTTGTCAAAACGCATGATTTATCAAAAGGTGTTCTTGCAGGAGTTCTTCTTAGCGCTATTTTCTTTGCGGCAAAGATATCTAGAGTTCACGTAACATCTATGATGGACGATATGACCCAAGAAATAGTTTACACAGTAAGAGGACAGATTTTTTTCGCCTCTGTTTCAGAATTAATTGCTTCCATCGATTTTAAAGATCAAGCTGAAAAAATTAAAATTGATTTTACTCACGCCCATTTATGGGATGACTCAGCTGTAGCTGCAGTAGATAAAATCGTCCTTAAGTATAGAGAAGCTGGTAAGAAAGTGAGCATTGTAGGGTTAAATCCAGATTCTTCCTCACTCATTGAGCAGCTAGCTGTCTATCATAAACCCAATGCCAAAATGGCTGACCATTAAACAAAAAAAACGGGCATACAGTTTTGGCTGTAGCTCGTTTTTATTTTCTTAGTGCTACTTTAGCAAAGAAAGTTGCAGGTCATAGCAGTACTTATACCGTTATAATAATTAGTTTAGTGGCATCTTTTCGTTTGTCTTTGAACGAATACATTGAAGATATCCATGCTACCATGGAAAAGTATGTTAAAAAGAAGCAATATCTAAGAATCGATCTTCAATAAATTGTAAGCGCTGTTAATAATAGGTGTTTTTTGGTACCTTTCACTATTTTCTATACGAAATCACTACGACAACGAAGGATTGCTTTGATTTTTAAATTCATCAACTAAAATATTTACGAACACATTAATGATTTGGTACACCCTAAACCATGCATGAAAAAATCACCAAATCAGAGTAAACGTATCCAAAGCTTTCTGCCTCAACTACCCCTTTCTTTATGTCCTCTTATGCGAAATGAACAGGGATTATTTCTTTTGAATCAGTAACTCCTAATCCTCAAAAAATTCCCCTATAAAACTATTATGTCTAATCTATGTAGCTTGTTCTCAAAATCTATTACACTCTCTCCCACTATCAAAATTGCTTAATCAACGCTTTTCTAGTAAAATATTACTAGGTAATAAGAACCTATCACCTATATCCAGGAGGTAAGATTATGCAAAACTCATACTACATATTCCTCCCTGTTTTATTCATTACGTTGATTAATCTTTTTTTTCTTTATTATCGGCAGTTGCCGAAAAATAAATGGCTCTTTATGTTCGTTCACTCTCTTAGTCTGTCGCTAGGTTTATGGTTTTCAACCTTACTAACCTTATTTGCGAATGGGCTTTTTATCAATATTGCTGTTTACTGGAGCACTTTCCTATTTATTTTTATATTATCTACATTATTCTACCTTCTAATCAGCTACACGCTATTAAATCTATTTTCACAAGATGTCTCTTCAATTGATATGTTTATATTAAGCTTATTTTACGGAACGATTTCGACTATACTCCCCGTCCTTTTCATTTTTAAAGTGTCCGGTATTATCGAATGGGACCCCTTTCAATTATCTGTGGCGCTCATCTTGTTTATTACCTCTTATTTTCTTATCCTTCGAATATTTAAGCAAATACGAATCGATCAAAACGAAAATAATAATTATGTTTCCTTTTGGTTTCAGTTTTTCTTTTCATTAACTAGTAGTTATGCTATTTATGGATCCATACTAACGGTTCTAGAAGGATTAAATGTCGTTAAAAATATAGATTTCTTTGTAGCTGAATTAATTACGATTCTAATTTTAATATTATTCACCATTTTCTACAGTGAAAAACAATACGATGAAAAGCACGATGAATTAAGAAAAAACAATGAAAAATTAGAATACCTTGCACTACATGATCAATTAACACATTTGCCTAACCGTATGTTTTTACAATCGTATATCATCGATAAAATTTCGATTGGAAACCCATTTCATGTGTTATTTTTAGATTTAGATTCTTTTAAGCATATTAATGACTACTACGGACATAACTTTGGTGATGAATTACTCAAGAGAATAGCGAATAGATTAACAAATATAGTAGATAAATCGGGATTTGTATCAAGACTTGGTGGCGATGAATTTGTCGTGGTCTACCCTGAAGAGTCTATAATTGACATAGACGTTTTACTTAATCAGATCATCAGAGAGATCACCATTCCAACGACTATTTATGAACGAAATTTTTCCGTTACTACTAGTATTGGAGCAGCTAGCTATCCTTTCGATGGAACTAATGCTGAGACCTTAATGAAACACGCAGACCTTGCTATGTATCATTCGAAAGAAGCTGGGAAAAATCAATTCACCTATTTTACTAAACAACTCATTAAGGAGTATGAAGAAACCATTCAATTGAAAGAAGACTTAAAGCTAGCTTTTGCCAACAAACAGTTATACATTTATTTCCAGCCCCAACTTGACCTATCCAATCAAAAATTAACAGGATTTGAAGCATTACTAAGATGGAATCATCCCCAACGCGGGCAAATTCCTCCTTCAGAGTTTATACCTGTTGCTGAGGAAACTGGACTAATAGTTGACATAGGGGAGTGGGTCTTAAAAGAATCACTCCGTCAATTACGATCATGGAAGCAAATGTTTCAACAGCCCCTAAAGCTTGCTGTCAATGTATCTATCAAACAGATCGAGCAACCCAATTTTGTCGAAACCGTTCGTGATGCTCTAATTCAAGCAAATGTCTCGGCTGACAGTCTAGATCTCGAGATCACAGAATCATTAGCTATGACCAATGTAAATAAAGCTGTGCAAATATTTTCAGAACTACGCCATTTAGGAGTGAAAATTTCAATTGATGATTTCGGTACAGGTCACAGTTCACTAAATTATCTCAAGCTATTAGGAATTAGACATATCAAGATTGACCGTTCCTTTATTAATGAAATTGCTCAAAGTAAGGAAAGCAAAGAAATTGTAAAAGCAATTTTAAGCATCGCCAAACATTTGCATTTAAGCGTAACAGCAGAAGGCATTGAAACAAAGGAACAATATCAATTACTGAGAGATTTACAATGCCAAAACGGTCAAGGGTTTTTATTTGCCAAACCAATGTCTTCTACTGATTTGGAATCTTTTTTATATGAACGAGATACGGTCAATTCCACAAACTAGCTTTGTGATGTTGTTGGCGATACTTGAAAGATTCAGGCTCTTATTTTCAGTAAAATCATTTATTTTTTTCAATAAATGATTTTACTTTAAGAAAATGCAAGCTATCTTGAGCTAAACAGGAACATAATTTGTTGATGAATTTAAATAGGCTGTTTTCGCAAAGGTTCTGGCTTTTCGTATCAGTTAATCATCTGTGATAGAGCTTTGTTTTGGGCATCATTTCGTCTGTATTTGATAGAAATCAACAATGAATTGGAGGATTTAGTCAAAAATCAGATGAAATAGCTACAATGTATACGAAAAGAGCCTTTAAATAAAAGGATATATTCGCAATGTTTGTTGCTTTTCAAACCGGTCATAACCAGTACTATAGCTTTTTTTGAGGCCTTCTTTTCTTCATTTTTGATGGGAATCAACAGCAAAATGGAGAATTTAATCTGGAATTAGACTAAATAGTAAATATGTATAACTCAACTTTCGCACATAAAAAATAATGCATAACATAACTAGCTGTAAGGTTAGTTATAGTTCATAAATGTTCATTGACAATGAAAAATAGACATAAAAAAGCACCTCAACATTTGGTATAGTGTAATTGTCTAGAAAACAC
>NZ_JAYKTS010000055.1 GCF_037024155.1 Bacillus sp. 2205SS5-2 | reverse complement strand
ATTAATTAATGAGACAGTAGTTTTAGTTCTTCTATATTCATCCATAGTTTTAATTTATCCGTTTAAATATTGTTTACTGCAACAAAAAAGTGGAGTATTTCAGATACTTAACGTAGCAGAAGCTACACCGTATCTGACCTCACTATCATCCCACTCCTAAAGGAGTGGGCTTTCCCGTTCGGGGAAATCTGTAAGGTTTGTTGTTTTTTGAACTAATCTATCAACGGTGATATAGCTTTGTTTCGGGGCATCAACCGTCTATTTTTGATGGGTATTCCTTTAGCAACTTATATCCAGCTTCTTTCCCCACAAATACATCTAATTCACCATCGTCCATCCGTATCGTTGATAAGGGCAGCATACTCGTACCTATAAAGTTGCCATTTGCAATTAATACGAGAACGGCATCACCTTCAATCACTTCACTTCCGAAGGACAATTTGTATTCAAACGGCTCTGTTAGTTGAACTTGCTGAAGTGCACTAATATAATAACTTAGTTTCCCGAAAACTCCTTTCATCTGTCCATTAATGTTTTCAGATGTATCCACAACTAAGCCTACTCCTAAAAAATCCGAAAAACAGCGATCATTTGCTTGAACAATATCGACGGGGTAGTGTCCTCCATCAAATAGTAGCTTAGTAGCCTCGATCACATTCTGAGGTATGTATAACGCACGACTTAAATCATTGCATGTTCCGGATGTAATAATTCCAACGACGGGGCGTTCTCCTTCTATCTGACTTAATCCATTTATGACCTCATGAACCGTTCCATCACCCCCAACAATAATCACAAGATCGTATTCCGCACCTTTATCAAAGCAAACAGACTCGGCATGTCTTGGCTTTTCTGTTAATACCACTGTCACTTCATTTGTTTGCTGAACTATGATACTCATGCAGGAGGATAATAAATCTTCTGTTCTTTTTTGTCCTGCTTGTCCATTCATGATTAATAATGCCTTATCATATTTTTTCATACTCTCCCCCTCTCCATACCTCATTTTTCACCTAGGTTCTTTTAGTATTATTTATTGGTGTTGAAACTATAAAATTTAAAGAAACATCTACTATTAGAAGAGATTAAATTCAAGTAGATATGAAAAAATACCCTGAAACCTGTTCATCATTGTTCTATTCCTTCCCAAAAACAGCCTTCGACTAAAAAAACATCTAACGGTATGTTAGATGCTCGCCTCATGCTGTATTCGAATCATTTTGTTGTCTGGTTGTCACAGCATTAAATGCAATGTTCAACCTCCCCTTAATATAGCTCTGAGGATCATAGCTAATGTTTTCTTCTTTCATTCGCTGAATTTCTAATTCAGCAAACATACTAAGAGCTCGACTCATATGATCTAAAGCAGCCTTTAACTGTTGAACATCATGACCGTTTCGTTTACTTAAACAATAATACGATATGCTATCTGCTTTTTTACGAATATCTATTAATGCCTCTAAATCAAACATCGGTACTTGGTGCATAGCACTCCCTCCCCCTCTCAACAATATATTGAGTGACTCAGAGAATTATGCCTCGGGTAGACTATGAATTCACCGTATAATATTGAGATAATTCGGGCGTACTTTTCATTGACTCCACAATTTTACTTCGAGGTATAGACTTTGAAATATTCACTCCTCCTTTTGATAACTTAGTAATTAAATCACTCAATTTATCACGCTCAGCATTCATATTTCCACCTCTTTTTTTCGTTTCGTTTCTCTTCTACTACCCACTACTTTAAAGGGATAACCCCTTTTTATAAATTTTTATAATAATACAATTTTTTCAAAGACGTAATATTTTCTTAGAAAGCATGGAATGTTATGGATATGAAAAATTTTAAGTTTCTTTTAACCGTTGTCGTATTGTTCTTGTCATTTGGAATATTTGGAGCAAATGTATCTTATGCCGCAGATACGTATTATGTTCAGAAAGGAGATAGCCTCTGGAAAATATCGAAAAAATATCAAATTGGATTATCTGAAATTATCGATGCAAACTCGCAAATTCCTAATCCAGATTTAATTTATCCTGGACAAAAAATTACGATCCCAAATATTGATAGAACAAAATCAATTGAATCTGAAGTGTTACGATTAACGAATGTCGAGAGAGCCAAATACGGATTACCAGCTCTGCGAGACGAGTGGCAACTCGCACGTGTCGCACGCTATAAATCAGCAGATATGCGCGATAAAGGATATTTTTCTCATACAAGCCCTACGTATGGCTCACCGTTTACAATGATGAAAAACTTTAACATTCAGTACTCAGCAGCCGCTGAAAATATTGCTGCTGGTCAATCCTCAGCTGCTCAAGTCGTTCAAGATTGGATGAATAGTGAGGGACATCGTAAAAATATCCTCAACGGAAGTTACACTCATCTGGGAGTAGGCTACGCAAAAGGAGGAGCATACGGCCACTACTGGACACAGATGTTTATTAAGAAGTAGACTAAATCTAGATTATTTGTTCCATTGGTTGACTGAAAAAGGAGCTCTCACAGAGTTCCTTTTTTTAGTTTTTTTGGAAATTTCATGCTCCTGGTACAAAGTTTAAAGCTGGTAGTAAAGTTTTCTCGTTTTATTTCTTATTTTTTATTTCGAAATGAAAAATTCATTCGTTAGAAAAGGCTGTTTTCGCAAAGATTGTTATTTTTCGCATATGCTCAACATCCTTAACATAACTACAACTCGGGTCATTTTTTCGTATCAATTGGTAGGTGAATTTAGAAAAAAGAACGATTTCCATAAAGATTTTCATTATTAAGCAACCTTCGATACAAAAAAAGCCTTAGAAAAAGAGCACGAAGTCATACAAGTGAAGGGATTCCTTCTTATTCGAAAAGCCACAATCTTTGCGAAAACACCTTTTTTTACATGATTCTACCTTTAGATTGATATAATGTGGAATTCTTGTGAAATAGCTGCCGCATAGAACCCCCCCATATTTTTAGATTAAAAATAATGCCAAAAGATCCCCGAAGTCGACCTCTTGAACGAAATATATCCTACTGTGAAAATATTTTTTTCTTACACAAGATTCAAAGTTATGCACAAGCAACCATATTCTCTCTATTTCCTACATATATATGAAATAAAACGTGAAAGGGGAAGGATACATGAAACGAATCTTATGTTTACTGCTGTTTTGTGTTCTTGTCTTATCAATTCCTTTATCTGCAGCAACAGCCTCTCCGTCAACTGAAGCCGCTACCAACTCATGGTTAGATGATACCTACCCTAAGTACAAGAATGAATCGGTTGTGATTGCTGATACTATTCACACATGGGCCGATATTCAGGTTAGTGAGGATACTTCCGAACGATTAAAACTCCAATTACTTTCTGTTCATTTCCAAGAAGTTCAAGATACCATTTTCTTTTTTGATCGTCACACTTTTCTTTACTATGATGAAAGTAGCGGAACAATCTACGATTCAACTCTTGTGACGAGGAATGATGACATCAACACTTTCTATAATAAGTATAAAGACGAACAGAAAAAGGGGTTAAGCACAACCAGCTTTCTTACTTTACTTTTGTTGATTTTTCTATTTATCTTTGTCATTCCAATAACCGCAATGATTTTCCATCCAAAGTCTCCCTCTGGTTCGACCCTATAAGCGATGAAAGAGGCAATATTGCTTAGCCTCTTTCGTCTGTTTTCTACCACGAACCTAGTGCAGAGGTACCGAGAAAGCGCTCAACATCTCGCCTATAGGGAAATAAAAGAGCGATGTAACGAATTGGGCTCTTTTCTTGCTTTCCATCCTATTGATAATTGAAAGTTCTCTTTTCCGATTACATCCTCGTTTTTGATGAGGTCGATAAAGGCTTAATGCTCAAAATTCCTCCGCTTCTTTTGGATATCTCATAAATAAGAGCAATCTTTATTTGTTCTTCTTCCAATCAGTTGAACCAATGAAACGATCCTCTACTGCATAACTATTAGCAAAACGAACGAGTCCAAGCATACGAAGTTTGATGTGTTTGTGAACAAAATGAATTTCTCCGGTTGATGCATAGTTTAATAGGATTTGAGAGCATTTTTTTACCTGTTAAGCTCGGTGATTTTGCTTAATTCTTGTTGACTCGTTAATAAGTGACCGTTAGTTTTTTTACCGACTTTTGTAGTAAAATATTGTCTACCTCATTTAGAAAAGGGGGACCAGTTATAGGGGAATTATCCTTTTCTTTCTGCTTACCTCGAAAAAAGATAAACTCACATCTTATACAATCATTAGTTTTATTTATTGGCCCCTATTATCTTTTGTTTAGGCTCTTTTCGTATACATTGTTGCTCTTGACACAAAGAAAAAACAAGCAATAGGGTTTTTTCGATTGATTTCTTCCTATTTATCTAGAAATGAAGAATTTTCCATTAGGAAAAGAACACAAAGTCATAAAAGTCAAGGGACTCCTTCTTATTCGAAAAGCCACAATCTTTGCGAAAACAGCGTTTGTTTAAGTAGATGGGTAGTCCAAAAGGTCTTATTCACTATCATGACTCTCCTACCATAAGGAACGTATGTTCTCATTGTAACATAGAGAGATTTGCTTTGGCAATCGTGAACTACCATTCCTATCTCCCTGCCGCTGGATGGAGCCCTTCTCATGCTTGAAAAAAGAGTTTTTTATCGAAAAATGATAAAAATAAGCCAATTTCTTCACAGAAAGGAAGGATAATGAAGTTATTTATCGAAATGTGTAAATACATAGAAAGGTGAGCCGATATTACTATAAAGGGGGGTTATAAGATGAGGTCTTTAAAACAACATAGAAAAGTCGTGAAAAGTTATCGTCGAGCTCAACAAAGACAAGTCCTCTTAGATGGATTTATTGATTTTATATTTATGATTCTTGGTATTTCCTTAATAACAGGTACACTCGTCTTTCTTCTTTCCTACTGGTCCTATTAATTCGCATTTTTAGAATATATTATTGCCATTTAGTCAAATTTGGATGGAATCCTCCATTTTACAGGAGATTTACATCTAAAATAAATGAAAAGATGCTCCGGAACAAATCTATATCATCGTTTATAAACTGATTCGAAAAGAAACAAACTTTGCGAATACAGCCTATTAATTTTTTTCCGACTATTCATTATGAGAGAGATCTTATTCGTTGCTCAACCCCATAATAAGTATCTTCTCCCTATTTACTCTTCCCAGATAACTTTCATCAAGGGGCTATGTTCCCCTTGATGGATAGTTGAGCAAATAAGATTTAATGAAGATTTTTTCTCGCTACCAACCCCACTTCTTTACGCTAGATTTTGATATGTAAAGTTAAGCGCTAATTTGAATGTGGATAAGAAGTCTACACAGAGGACAAATGCTTGCTTATTCAGCAGAGCCCTATGTTTGTTCAATAGCTCGTCCAATTCTTGACTGCATGTAACGGTTTTAGGATGTGAAAAACCGTTCTGAAAGGCCAACTCCAACATCTCACTTCGTTTCAATTCAATACTTTCTGAGATTACCTCGATCATGATTCTGATTTCTCCTTTTTCATTATCTGTCGTTTATGGCAAAATTAATTATGGCAAGAATAAGAATGGATTGAAACCCTTTCGACAATGGTTATCAAAACTAGTGACAAAGAGACAAAATGAGTGATTGTTCAGTCAATTCACACAAATACCCTTTGACGAGAACGGATATCAGCGTTTTTTTCCTTATGACAAGGTTTGACAGATGGCGCCTACAGCAAAAAAGCATCTAAACGACCACGAATAGGCCTTGTTTAGATGCTTTCCACTATCGTTTTTCCATAAAGTTGATCCCAATCCCCATGAAAACCACTCCCATTAATGTTAGAACACTCATCGGCATCAGCAATTCTGAAAGACTCAATCCATACACTGCTGCTCCCTTCAAGGCTTCCATTCCATAGGTGATTGGAACAAGTTTCGCTAGAAAAAGAAGCACATCAGAAGAGACAATCTCAAGGGGCCAGTACGCTCCACCAATCATGGCCATACTTACGAAGATGAATGGAACGAGTGCATTGAATTGATTCATATTCTTCGATAAAGAGGTTAGCAAAATCGAAAGAGCAACAATACAAAAAACATATGGCACTAACAGCACGAGGGTTTCGGTGAAAGCACCATGAAAGTCTACCTTTGCTCCATATCGAAAAACAAGAAAGATTCCCAATACTTGAACGTAACCAAGCACAAAGCTAAACAGTAAGTTAGCCGTGTACATCTCCCACTTCTTTAAAGGTGAGAGAATCATCCGGTCCCAGATTCCTGCCCGTTTTTCTTCTAAAATATGAACTACACTATAAGCAATGGTATATAAAACAAAAAATAACGAAAAACCAAAAATCCCTTGTAGCTTTGTATCAATAATAACGCTTTCGCTGCCTCGAAAACTTTCCTTTTCTACTAGGAACGTAGGATGTTGTAAGCTATTTTGAAATACTTCTTCAACATCCCCTCTCCTACTTTCCCCAGCAATATTGATAATTTCTTGCTTTTGTAGGACCACTTGGTATACCGATTCTACATAGCGCTCTATTATCGCTAAATTTGGCGTTTCACTGACTCGAATCACAGTAAATCCATTCTCATTTAATAGAATACCAGCTTCTACATTCCCTTCACTCACAGCCTCCTCCAATTCCTCACGAGTCACTTCAGAAAAAGAAAAGACATCAGACACTTGTAGGTTTTCCATCATTTGAGCTGTTTCATTTTCATCTAATAAACTCAAAATGGGTACGTGAATCTTAGCTTCATTCCCTTTTCCCATAAAATACGCAAACATGATACATACGAAAAACATAATAATAAAGGTCCATGGTTTACGAAGGAATAATTTTCCTTTTGCAAGAAGAATGCTGTTCATCGTAATTCCCCCTTTTTTGGAAAACTAATAATCGATATGACAATCATGATAAAGCCAAACAGGAGCATAGACCAAATATGTTTGCTGATTTCTGTTAGTTCATATCCTTGCAGAGTTTGAAGAAAAGCCGTCATTGCAGCACCATTCGGCGTTAGATTACCGAGCACACTCAAAAAACTAGACATATTAGCTACAGGGATAAAGCTTCCCCCTAGAAAAGCAAAAATTGTGACGACTACCGTAGAAAAAAAACTTGAAAATGTTTCTGAATTAGTACGAAAATTAATCGCAGTTAAAAGGACAGCAACTCCACCAACCGCGAAGCTCAACGCCATAACAATCACAATAACATTTCCCCAATTGGGCCATGTAACTCCATAAATAATGGCTGATAAACCCAGAATAATCGTCAATTGGACTATTACTAAAATCATTGCGGCACACATTAAGCTGAACATATAGACCCACTTTGATACATTTGAAAGAAGAATCCGATCAAATACATTCCACTGCTTCTCTTGATAAGAAAAAGAGCCGATATTTGAAGCAACATAGAGAACAAACATCATACTCATTCCTACTGTAAAATAACTCAGGGAGGAAAAAGAAGATCGTTCTGCAACCGTTTCAACTGATGTTTCCACCTCAACGCTTGGAATGAAGTCTGATTCAACCAAATTACTTTTCCCTAATAACGTTAGTAAGGAATATTGCCGTTGAAAGTCAACAAGCACGTCTTCAACAATGCTAGATGTTAATTGTCTCCCTTCATTTACAAATATCTTCATCGTTGGTACTTCTGATTGTTCTTCAAGAAGAATCGATTGTAGCATTTGAAAGGTGTACCCCTCAGGCACTTCAATAATGGCAGAGAAGGTTTTGTCTGCCTTTAGTTCTGCTAATTCCTCTACACTTCGTTCTTCAACTTCCATATACTGTTGGAATTCCCGGCTTCCCAAAACGCTTTCTTTTAAAATTTTCATTGGAAGTAGCTCTTTAGCTGCTTGTGAAAGTTGTTGCTGCGCTTCATTTGGGAGCTCTAACTCTTGTAAATAAGTTTGCCATTCTTTAAAATCCTCTGTTTCACTCCCATGCTCCACAATTGCCATTTTCCCATTAAGAGTAGTCCTCTCACCATCCATAATGCCACCGAGCGCAAAACCTAAAATAGTAATTAACAAGAATGGTAGAGCAAGAAGAACGAGGAGCTCACGTGGATTTCGAATAAACAACAATAGTTCTTTTTTTATAAATGCCCAAAGCATCCTTATCCCTCCTAATCTCTTAATGCTCGACCGGTTAGATGTAAAAACACATCTTCTAGAGACGGTTTTTGCACGTCTATCGAAGTTAGTACCGTATTCGTTTCTTCAGCTAGATTAAACAGTTTGCTAAATAAGTGAACTTCTTTAGGAACGACCACTGATACGGTCTCATCGACCACATTCACTCGCTGAATGACAGGTTCTGCTTTCAAACGCTGAATAAAGGCCTCCTCTAACCGTTCGACCACTACGACAATTGTTTGTTCGGATGAAAGAATGTTTTTAATTTCTTCCTGTGTACCTGATGCGATGATATCGCCTTTGTCCATAATGTAGATTCGGTCACATAGAAATTCAACTTCTTCCATATAGTGGCTAGTGTATAAAATGGTCATGTTTTGTTCTCGGTTTAATCTTTTGACCGTTTCTAAAATATACTTTCTCGACTGAGGATCGATTCCGACAGTAGGTTCATCCATGATCAATAGTTCTGGGTCATGAAGTAGTGCGATACCAATATTGAGCCGCCTTTTCATCCCTCCTGAGAACGTCTTGACTAAGTCTTTTTGGCGATCTGTCAATCCAATTTGTTTTAACACTTCATCTACTTTATCTTTTAAGATCTTGCCTTTCATTCGGTGCACACGGCCAAAGAATTCCAAGTTTTCTCGTGCAGACAAATCACTATAAAGAGCAATCTCTTGTGGGACGACCCCTAACACTTTTCTCAATTTATTGGGATTTTTTAATATACTTTCTTGATGAAGTCGAACATCTCCCTTCGTTGGTGTCACAAGAGAGGATATCATAGAAATCGTCGTTGATTTGCCCGCTCCATTCGGTCCAAGTAAACCAACTGTTTCCCCACTTTCCAAGTACATATTGACGCTTTCAACAACCTTTTGCTGCTTATATTGCTTTGTCAGATTCACCACTTCCATCATAAACAAGCACCATCCTTTTGTTTTCTTGCTTTCACTATACAAAAGAAGAGAAAAAAAGAGCACTACCTTCAGTCATCAAAGTAGCTTTGTTTCTATGACCTCCGTCACTTTTTCTTAAGAAAGGGCTGTTTTCGAGCAACAAAATTATTCCTTTTGCACAATATTGTGGACTTGACTGAAAAAGTGGGTTATATCCTCATGAAAATTGCTCATTAATTAGCGACGTCTAGTGCTAGACAATATAACCATTAAAAAAACGACTGTTTTTCCAGACATTATCGCTACTGAATATGATGGATAACGGAATCCCCCTTTTCACCTTTGATTCCTGTCTTTTTAGCGTGATCTACACTGGTGTTAAAGTAGCCTATACAAAAAAAGACTCCATAAGAGTCCTTACGCAATATCATTTCTCACCGCAAAAATCGCCAACTGTGTTCGATCTCGCAAATCTAATTTATGGAGAATTTGCGTTAAGTGATTTTTCACGGTCCCAATTGACAAATGTAATTCTAGTGCAATTTCTTTGTTCGTTTTCCCTTCTCCAATCCGTTTTGTGATGGAAATTTCACGTGGAGTTAATGGTAAGTCTGTTGTTTTATGGTGCTTAGCTTCGAGCAGTTTTGGCATCACCTTTGCCGCCACTTCTTCATGAAGGCTCATGCCGCCCTTTAGCGTACTATGTACAGCCCCAATCACTTGTTGCACATCAGACGTTTTCAATAAAAAACCATTGGCTCCGTCCCTTAGCGCTCTTAGAACATACTCATCATCATTGAATGTGGTTAAGATGAGTATTTTCACTTGTGGCCAGCGTTTTTTTATTTCTGCTATGGCTTCTAGCCCATTCATGATGGGCATACGAATATCCATCACAACGATATCTATTGCATGCTTCCCTAATTGGTGAATACCCTCTTGCCCGTTTTCTCCCTCTGCCACTACCTTCAGCCGTGGATCTCGTTCTAACATCATCTTCAAGCCTTGTCGCACGATCGCTTGGTCTTCTACTAATAAAATATGTATCATGTTCTCTTCCTTCCTTCTACTGGAAATGAACCATTTACCATAAAGCTATCTTCGGTCTGATAAACCCGTAAATTCCCACCTATTTCTCTTAGTCTCCCTTCCATATTTGTTAAGCCAAAGCCAAATTGAAACGGCCTCTTCTTTGTTAGTGGATTCGTAATATTCACATCGATATCCCCCTTTGCCGTTCTCCCTAGCGATACTTCAATCCGCCGTGACTGAGTATGCTTCATCGCATTCGTTAAGGATTCTTGGATGACGCGATACAAAACAATGCTCTGTTCCGCGTTCAGTTGAACGGAAAGTACACCTTGCTTTGTCGTAAACACGATCGACATTCCATTCTCAGACTCTAACTTCCGAATAAGCGCGATAATAGAGGAAACCCCTTCTATTTCTTCTATATGTAGCGTAGAGACTGCTTCTCTTGTTTCCGCCAAACTGTCACTTGCCAAATCCTTCAAACTATCCACAACCGAAAAATCTTTCGTTTGTATCATTATTTCTATTTGCATTAAGAGCGCCGTTAATTTATGACCCACTGAATCATGAATTTCTCTTGCTATTCTTGTTCTTTCTTCCAGTCGAACCAATTTTTCATTCTCAAGAGTTTGACGTTTCATGCGGCGATACTCTTCCAACAATTGCTCATATAATTCTCTCGACTGCGCCCTATGAAAAGCAGCCTGATTCAATAGAAACGTCACAAAAAAGTAAAGGGTCACAACGATAAACCATGGAATAGAAAAAAACTCCCAATAAAACAGCAAGAGAACCATGACTGCACCCGTCACCATCATCAACAAACGGTAGGCAGATTCAGATAATCGAAACACTCCTTCAAGTAAAAGATACATAAGTAAAATAACGAGAGATTGATACGAATCAACCGAAGTAACCAATCCCAAAATGAGAATTATACTATTGATAAAAAGATATAAATTCACCTTTTTCTGCACGACAGGAAGAAAAAAATATGCCGCCACTGACGCAGCGCAAGCAAATAAGAAAAAAGGAAATTGTTCAGTCTGCCAAAACGGAAATAAAAACACCGTCCATATCACCATAAAAAAGAAAAATCTCAATAAAAACGCACCCATCTCGCTCCCCCTTTGTTCCCTTTATCCTATTCTGCATCAAGTTCCTTAACTCCTTTGAAATGAACTCGATTTTTCTAATCCTACATCTCTAAAGAGGAGAAAAGGGGAAACATCAATCAATCGTATCGCTCTTAATTCCGTGTTTCCAGATAGAGTATATCGCCCAACCGTCACTCGGGTGTTCTTCGCTATATTGCACTGGAAAAAGAGAAAAAAAGATGAAATACGCCGAAAAATAAGTGAATTTGTCTAGCAGTGGATGCCATTCTATAAAACCGTTAAAGACTAATGCATTTACGATCAAAACCGGAAATAAATTAAAGAAGGCACCACCCGCATAAACGAGAGTATGAGACCATCTTGTATCGACCTTTAATTTTTCATATTGATTAAAGGCATCGAGAAAATAAATTCTTTTTACCTCTAATTCGCCAATTGAAAAAAAGTGCTTACCCCTTCCCAATGTTAAAGCCACTTTCCCCCCAAACATACGTGCAAACACAGCGTGCCCTGATTGGTGAATGAGATTAACTAGGGGAAGAATAATGAGCACTGAAATCATAATATTAATTACATCATGCCATGTGAACAAATCAGAACCCCCTATTCTACCCTTCTCTATAACCACTAATATCCGCATTAAACAAAATCGGGATGATTCATGAGAAAAGAACTATTTATTTTACCTCTGCTGGAGCTTTTCTTGTTCAATACAGATTCTATCCACATCAATTCGTTCAAAAAGTGGATACACGGTACTTAATTCACAAGACGCTAGTGATTCGTACGACCAGTTTGGCTCAGGTGAAAATTGAAGCTGTTCTCTTAATTGTTTGCAAGCTGTGGGGAGAAAGGGCGCTAATAGATTGCCTAAGTTTTGAATCCACTCGACACAAGTCCAGAGTGTTTGAATACAATTCTGTTCATTTTCTTTGATCGATACCCACGGTCTCTCTTCGTCGAAATACTTATTTCCTGCTCTCACATACTGAAAAATAACCTCAAGCGCTTGTTTCGTCTCCCCTTTTTCAAGGAGCTCTCCCGCCTGGCTGTATACATATTGTCCTTTTGTAATGAATCTTTCTTCTACCACAGCCGGTTCAAGCTTTCCAGCGAAGAACTTGTCGACAAATTTCAACGTCCGATTCACAAAATTTCCAAATGCCCCTAATAACTCACTGTTGTGACTATAAATAAATTCCCGCCAAGAAAAATTGGCATCTCCTTTATCAGGTGCGTTGCTACATAGAAAATAACGAATGGAATCAGGATGGTAGTTCTCTAACAAATCTGGAATCCATACTGCCCAGTTTTGACTTGTTGAGATTTTCTTCTTTTCGATTGTAAGATATTCACTCGAAAGAATATGGGTCGGCAAAAGTGGTCGCTTTAGTCCTAGCAGTATCGCTGGCCAAATGATGGTATGAAAAGGGATGTTATCTTTTCCGTGCACATAGTAAGCCTTCACGTCACCTTCCCAGAAAGGTTTCCAGCCTGCGCCCGTTGCCTCGCTCCATTTTTTCGAAGCAGAAAGATAGCCTACCACCGCTTCGATCCAAACGTAAATCTTTTTATCATGATACCCCTCAATCGGTACCGAAATCCCCCACTCCATGTCCCGAGTTGCGGCCCGGTCTACTAACCCTTCTTCTAAATACCGCTTCGTTAGTTGAACCGCATTCCGTCGCCAATGACGTCCATTTTTCCTCAAAAAACTCTCAATTCCTTCTTGAAAATGAGAGAGCAAGAAGTAAAACTGCTCAGCGTCTTTAATAATTGGCTCCCCTCCACATTGTTTACAGCGCTTTTCTTCTAAATCCACCGAATCTAAAATCGTTGAGCAAGCATCACATTGATCTCCGCGTGCGTATGATTTACACACCGGACATCTTCCTTCTACATACCGGTCCGGTAAAAAATTTTCACAATCTGAACAATATGTTTGCTTCACTTCCTTTACTTGTAAATAACCTGCTTCATGCAACTCGGTAAATATGTTCTGAACCTCACGATGATGATGCTCATCGTCAGTACGAGTATAGTAGTCATATGAAAAACCTAATTGTCTAAAACTCTCCTCGAATTCTTCATGATACTTATTTGCAATATCATTAGGTGTGACCCCTTCTTTTTGCGCCGATATTGTAATAGGTGTCCCATGACAATCCGTTCCCGACACATAGAGAACTCTCTCCCCTTTTTGCCGGAAGTAACGGGCAAGTATATCCCCTGGTAACAAACTCGCAATATGACCCACATGCAAGGAACCATTAGCGTATGGCCATGCTCCTCCAATAAATATTGTCATTTCTATTTCCTCCTTAAAATTAGGCTGTTTACGCAAGGTTTGTAGCTTTTCGTCTATTTTTGCTTGAAACCAACAGATAAATGAAGGATTCAATTAAAAAGTAGATGAAATAGCCACAATATATCCGAAAAGAGCCATTCATTAAAAGCTGTGTTAAATATTTCAGTTGCAGTGTGATCGCTGTCCAATCCAATCAGCTGCTCAACAAAAATCAACCATATTCTCTAACACAGCAAAAAAACCCTCGCCCTTAGACAATATTGTCTAAGGGCGAGGGTTACTCGCGGTACCACCTTATTTTACGAATAGCTCACACTATTCGTCTCATCAAGTACGGAGCATACACTCTTATACTGTGACATTGGTAACGGACGTCAACTCCCGTCGAAACCTACTGATAACCTTCGTTACGTTCAGCACGCAGCTCCGTGACCATTTTCTGTTTCCTCCTCTTTGCTTCTTCTCAGCTACCGAAGCTCTCTTGATAAGAGGGAAGAGAAACATACTCTTCACATCAACGCTTTTATCTTATTATACACAATATTCGTAAAAAGAAAACTAATCTTCACTACTTTCTGAAAGGCTCTTTTATACGAAAATGGGTTTTGATGCTGATTTTGACACAAAAAAGCACCCTCCCTAAAATGGAATGACCATTTTTAAAGATTGGCTATGGCACCATTACTTGATTTAAGCTGGTTTTGATTTTTGGATATCTACC
>NZ_JAYKTS010000054.1 GCF_037024155.1 Bacillus sp. 2205SS5-2 | reverse complement strand
GGTAGATATCCAAAAATCAAAACCAGCTTAAATCAAGTAATGGTGCCATAGCCAATCTTTAAAAATGGTCATTCCATTTTAGGGAGGGTGCTTTTTTGTGTCAAAATCAGCATCAAAACCCATTTTCGTATAAAAGAGCCTTTCGCAAAGACTGTGCCTTTCGAATAAGTCCATCTATCTTGAGCTTAACAGGCTTGTGTTAATTTTTAGTATCAATACAAACTTCATTCTGTCAAAAAGTGCGCTACTTTCATCCATCTATCCATTCAAAAATGAATAGAGCCTATATGATTTTAGAATTGCAAGGCATACTTAATCGGCAACAAACACCAAACATTTCCAAAATTCTCAGGAGTTAATCTGGAGTTGGTCATAATATGCAATTTTTTCTGGATATTTCCCAAATATGAGTTTCAATTTATTCCATTAGTCATTTCCTCTTAAAAAAGCTGTTTTCCGAACGAAAAATTTTCATTTTCAGACAAATCGCAGGAAATCACGCGAAAGAAATGGGCAGATTTAGTCCGAAATAACATAAGAAAACCTCACCTAATAGGTGAGGTTTTCTTAAAGAAATTTTTACGCGTTTAAATCTAAATCAACCATTGTCTCTGCTACTGGTTCTGCTTGTTCTAATTCGGTTACACGAACAATTTCAGCACCTAACGCTTCTAATTTTTTGTGGAAATCAACGTATCCGCGGTCTAAATGCTTCAGCTCAGTTACGCGAGTGTAACCATCAGATACTAATCCCGCAATGATCAGAGCGGCAGCTGCACGTAAATCCGTTGCTCCTACTTCCGCACCTTGAAGATTTGACAATCCACTTGTAATAACCGAACGACCTTCTATTTTAATATCAGCATTCATGCGACGGAATTCTTCCACGTGCATGAATCGGTTTTCAAATACAGTTTCGGTGATCACACCTGTGCCTTCTGCTTTTAAAAGCAGTGTCATCATTTGTGATTGCATATCTGTTGGAAATCCTGGATGAGGCATTGTTTTAATATCGACTGCCTTTAATGTTTCTGGTCCGATGACACGTAAACCTTCATCTTCTTCGATAATCTCGACGCCCATTTCTTCCATTTTCGCAATTAAAGAAGAAATATGCTCGGGGACCGCTCCTTGAACCAACACATTCCCTTTTGTAATCGCAGCTGCAATCATAAAAGTTCCTGCTTCAATACGATCTGGGATAATATGATGTTCAGCACCATGAAGTCGCTTCACACCTTCAATTCGCATTGTTCCTGTACCTGCACCTTTAACCTTTGCACCCATTTTGTTGAGGAAATTCGCTAAATCGACAATTTCAGGCTCTTTCGCTACGTTTTCAAGCGTTGTTGTGCCCTCAGCTAGAACGGCAGCCATCATAATATTTTCTGTTGCGCCAACACTCGGGAAGTCCAAATAAATTTTAGCTCCCTGCAAGCGACCAGCTACTTCAGCTTCAATAAAGCCGTTTCCAACTTTCACTTTAGCACCCATGGCTTCAAAACCTTTTAAATGCTGATCAATCGGACGTGAGCCAATTGCACAGCCACCAGGTAAAGCAACTCGTGCTCTTCCAAGTCTCCCAAGAAGTGGTCCCATGACAAGAACAGAAGCACGCATCTTGCGTACATATTCAAATGGAGCTTCGACAAACAATTCCCGTGTTGCATTGACAACTACTTCGTTACCGTTAAATGTTACATCTGTATTTAAATGACGAATTACTTCGTTTATCGTATACACATCAGAGAGAGCTGGCACATCTTTAATTACGCTCTTTCCTTCACTTGCTAATAATGTAGCAGCGATGACAGGAAGGACAGCATTTTTTGCTCCTTCTACTTTAACTGTTCCTGTTAATCTGTTTCCGCCGCGGACAATGATTTTTTCCAAGAGTATTCCCCTCCGCGTCTATATTCTCTATATTAATATTCAATCGCTAAGATTGATGTGCCAATGACAACAAAGTCTTTGTGGTCATTCGGCTTTTATCTACTTCTGTCCCTTTAATGGAACAACTTGTAATATTTATTAGTCATATTAAGGACGAAATAAAAAGTTCTAGTTGCTGATTAATACAATTATTACAATAAGTTTTTATATCTGTATTTTTTGTAAAACTTTATCAATCATACCACTTTGTGGCTGCTTATGACAAGAGTCTATTTACTTCATTCATCAAGAAAATTTAGGTATTTTATCACTATTTGTTATATCATCAATGTTGCTTTCTTAATGAAATCGATATCTTTTCTGAGTTCAAAATATAGATGAAGGTAACGAACCATAAGAACCTTCTTTTACATTATTTTCTCAACGTAACTCTTTATTCAGTTAGTACAAAATGCTTTCAAGTTTAACTTCTAATAAATTCTTGTATATTTTCTACAAAATAATCATATTCTGTTATAGTAGAAAAATATTTCACACTGAAAAGGAAGACCATTCAACTATACGGCCGTTAATAAGTAGAATGGCTACAGCTTCTTTTTCAACTCACGATGTAATACTCGATGTAATTGTCATATTCCCACATATGTCTAAAATAAAACATTTCAGCGAAATAACACATCAATTTATTGTTTCTAAGTTTTTTTGATACATTCCTCTCCTCTTAATAACATTATTTCCAGAAGGAAAGGAAGAATTCTTGGTAAAAGTCGTCAAGTTTCTACATTTACCCACAAGCACTATCCAATCATACATAATAACGTAATGAGGGGAAAGGAATACTTTTTGAAATAATCATGTAATTTATGGTAATTCCTTTTTGAAAGGCTCTTTTCGTCTACACGCTTGCTTTTAACTTCAATATTCCATGAAATTCGTTCAAAATAGACGGAAAAAAGACCCGAAACAAAGCTTTCATAGATGATAACTGATTCGAAAAGCCATAAACTTTGCGAAAACGGCCTTTCAAATAGTTGGGTTCATTCTATTTTATTTTTCGCTCTTTCGGTAGTCATTATTCCTATTCCATTTCACAAAGAACGGAATCCACAGGTTTGGGATTGCTTCTGTACAAAGATAGACGAATGCGGAAAAAGTCTTATCAAAAGATATGACTTAGTTGTCTCGCCCAACTTAAGTAATTCAAGAAAAATTCGCTTACAGTTGTTCCAATGACAATTGATAAGAGAATATAAAGCAAACGTGCTTGTGCTACACGATTCGTCCGTAGAAATTTTTCGAAATTCAACGCCTGCAAGGCCCAAAAGGAAACCGCAAAAAAGACTAGATGAATGCTCATACTTAATAATGCTTGCTGTCCGAAATACGCTTCCACTTTTCCGCCTCCTTTTTTCGTCAAAATTACCCACAATTCGTATTTTAGCACACCATTCCTACCAAATAAATCTAGTATGAAAATTTAATTTCGCTGTAATATGCCAATATCCCCTTTTGTGGGAGATTTTAGTTAGAATCCGTTTGCTGTAACATATAAAAAAGGATGGAAACACTCTTTTTTACCTTATTTCGGATTTAAATGGTGCGAAAAGATGCACGAAGTCATTCTTTATCACGATGGGAGGACTAATTCGAAAAGTCACAATCTTTGCGAAAACAGCCTGTTTATATGAGTGATTCGTTCATTTTCAGGCAGCCCTTCTTTCATTGCTTGCCTTCAATTACATCCTACACAATTCCCTTACTCTTCGTTCCGTTTTTCAGCACTCGTCACCGAACGGATACACTAATTCAATGTTTCTCATCACTGTTTTTGCTCAGAAAATTAATTCAAGTACTTAAAGCCACTGCTCTTTATTTTTGGCTTATTTCGTATATCTTGTGGCTATTTCATCTGATTTTTGACTAATTTCTCTATTTCCCTGTTGATCTCAATCAAAAAACAGACGAAATGATGCCCGAAACAAAGCTATATCACAGATGATTAACTGATACGAAAAGCCGTATTTTTTGTGAAAACAGCCTTTCTTTACTATTTGTTGGAGCCCTCCATTTTGAAAGCGATTTTATATATACGGTCATATGAAAAGAGAGCCTTGTGAAAACATCCATTAAAAAAAGCCTCAGCCATCTTATTAGACGGCTGAGGCCCTAAAAAGTTTCAATTAAAAATCATTTGATCGAACATTGATACGGTTCATGGCACGTTTTAGTGCAAGTTCCGCACGTTGAAAGTCGACGTCGTCTTTTTGAGCTTGCATGCGTTGTTCAGCACGAACTCTTGCTTCTTCAGCTCGTTTGAGGTCAATGCCCTCTGCTTTTTCCGCAGCTTGCGCTAGGATTGTCACCTGTTCAGCACGAACTTCGAGGAAGCCACCTGATACAGCAACAAGCTCAGTGTTACCGCCATTTTTTAAACGGACAGCACCGATTTCTAAGGGAGCGACCATTGGAATATGCCCTGGTAAAATACCAAGTTCTCCACTTTGAGCTTTTGTACTGATCATTTCCACATCAGATTCATACACTGGGCCATCGGGAGTGACAATACTGACTTTTAAGGTCTTCATTTTTTTCCCTCCTGGTCCCTAGATTAAACTTCTACGCCCATTTTCTTTGCTGCTTCAAGTACGGCCTCAATTGAGCCCACTAAACGGAAGGCATCTTCAGGAATATGGTCGTATTTACCTGCAAGGATGTCTTTGAATGCTGCCACAGTGTCTTTTACTTGTACGTAAGAGCCTTTTTGGCCGGTAAATTGCTCAGCCACGTGGAAGTTTTGTGATAAGAAGAATTGAACGCGACGGGCGCGGTGAACGACTTGCTTATCTTCATCCGAAAGTTCATCCATTCCAAGAATGGCGATGATATCTTGAAGTTCTTTGTAACGTTGTAGTGTTTGCTGTACTTGACGAGCAATTGAATAATGCTCTTCTCCAACAACCTCTGGAGAAAGGGCACGGGAAGTTGACGCCAATGGATCAACGGCTGGGTAGATTCCCATTTCAGTCAACTTACGCTCAAGGTTGGTTGTTGCATCTAAGTGAGCGAATGTTGTCGCTGGAGCCGGATCCGTATAGTCATCGGCAGGAACGTAAATCGCTTGGATAGATGTAACTGAACCAACATTAGTTGAAGTAATACGCTCTTGTAATTGACCCATTTCAGTAGCAAGTGTTGGTTGATAACCAACGGCTGATGGCATACGTCCTAGAAGGGCAGATACCTCAGATCCTGCTTGTGTGAAACGGAAGATATTATCGATGAAAAGAAGTACATCTTGACCTTGCTCATCACGGAAATATTCAGCCATTGTAAGACCAGTTAAAGCAACACGCATACGTGCTCCTGGTGGCTCATTCATTTGTCCGAAGACCATGGCTGTTTTCTTAATAACACCAGAATCGGTCATCTCGTGATAAAGGTCATTTCCTTCACGAGTACGCTCACCAACACCTGCGAATACCGAGATCCCGCCGTGTTCTTGGGCAATATTATTGATTAATTCCTGGATTAAAACGGTTTTACCAACACCGGCACCACCGAAGAGTCCGATTTTACCACCTTTAATATAAGGAGCTAGAAGATCGACTACTTTAATCCCTGTTTCAAGAATTTCAACTTCCGTTGATAGTTTTTCGAAGGTTGGCGCTAGTCGGTGAATTGGATCACGACGTACACCAGCTTCAAGTGGCTCATCTAGGTCAATATTTTCTCCAAGTACGTTAAATACACGACCAAGAGTGATGTCTCCTACTGGTACCATAATTGGTGCTCCAGTATCTAAGACGTCAGTCCCACGTGTAAGTCCGTCCGTTGAGGACATCGCAATCGTACGAACGGTATCATCACCTAAATGAAGGGCTACTTCTAATGTTAAATCAATGCTGACTCCTGCTTCTGTTTGGGCTGTAACAACTTTAAGTGCGTTGTACAAATCAGGAAGTTGACCGTTTTTGAACTTTACGTCAACAACTGGACCCATGATTTGAAGAACGTGTCCTGTGTTCATCATTTTCCCTCCTACTAGCTTTTGACGGCAAACTAAAAGAATGTAACGACCTAGTCGCGACTAGCTCGCTACGAATTCTTCCGATTCTCTATTCTAACGCGGCTGCTCCACCAACGATTTCCGTAATTTCTTGGGTAATCGCAGCCTGACGAGCACGGTTATATGAAAGTGTAAGGCTATCAATTAAGTCTTTTGCATTATCGGTTGCACTCTTCATTGCTGTCATACGAGCGGCGTGCTCACTTGCTTTTCCATCAAGTAAGGCTCCGTAAATCAATGACTCTGCATACTGAGGAAGCAACACTTCTAAAATTTCTTCACCAGACGGTTCGAACTCATACGAAGTGAGCTTTGAAGAAGAAGAGATATCTGAAAGTGGTAACACTTTCTTTTCGGTTACTTCTTGTTGAATAACGCTGACAAAGTGGTTGTAGTATAAATACAACTCGTCAAACGCTCCATCAGAGAACATTCCGACTGCTTTAGAAGCAATATCTATAATGTCTGCAAAGTTTGGTTGATCGGGAAGACCAACAATCGCTTCCACTACGTTATATCCACGTTTAGTAAAGAAATCACGTCCCACACGTCCGACGCAGATGATAACAAAATCATCGCTGGATTTGTGACGTTCTGATATCGTATTATTCACCGTTCTCAATACGTTACTGTTATAAGCACCCGCCAGTCCACGGTCAGAAGTAATGACCAAATAACCGGTTTTCTTGACGGGGCGAGAGACTAGCATCGGATGAGAGATGTCTGTACTACCAAGCGCAATTGAGGCTACGACTTCTTGAATTTTATCCATATAAGGAACGAATGCTTTTGCATTTCCTTCCGCACGGTTCAATTTCGCCGCAGACACCATCTGCATGGCTTTCGTAATTTGACTTGTTTTTTTCGTTGAAGTAATACGAGATTTAATGTCGCGTAACGATGCCACTGGTTCTCACCACCCTTTTAAAATGTTAGAGACTCCCTCGAGGGGAGACGGACATAACGTCCGCAATTTACATGAACAGAAATCATCCATGTATTTTTCCGTTTGACTACTCAGTGATCGCAAATGTCTTTTTGAATTCAGTGATCGCTGCATTAAAGACGCTGTCTTCCGGAAGACCTTTCGTTGTACGAATGGTTTCTAACACTTCTGTATGGTTGTGATCTAACCAGCTAAGCATTTCTGCTTCGAAACGACGAATATCATTTACTGGAATATCATCTAAGAAGCCACGCGTTAAGGCATATAGAATCGCTACTTGCTTTTCTACTTTTAATGGCTTGTTTAAGTCTTGTTTTAATACTTCTACTGTACGTGCTCCGCGCTCAAGCTTTGCACGAGTCGCAGCATCTAGGTCAGATCCAAATTGAGCAAATGCTTCAAGCTCCCGGTAAGCGGCTAAGTCAAGACGTAGCGTACCCGCAACTTTTTTCATTGCTTTAATTTGAGCTGATCCACCAACACGGGATACAGATAAACCTGCGTTAATCGCTGGACGTACACCCGAGAAGAAAAGGTCAGATTGTAAGAAAATTTGTCCATCAGTGATCGAGATTACGTTTGTTGGAATATAAGCAGAGATATCGCCTGCTTGTGTTTCAACGAACGGAAGAGCGGTAATTGAACCAGCACCTCTTGCGTCACTTAGCTTCGCTGCACGTTCAAGTAAACGAGAGTGAAGGTAGAATACATCCCCTGGATAAGCTTCACGACCTGGAGGACGACGAAGTAATAGGGAGAGCTCACGATAAGCGGCTGCTTGTTTAGATAAGTCATCATAGACAACAAGGACATGCTTGCCATTGATCATGAAGTCTTCACCCATTGTAACCCCAGCATAAGGTGCTAAAAATAGCATTGGAGCTGGTTGAGAAGCGGCTGCTGTTACAACGATTGTGTAATCTAATGCACCGTGTTTACGAAGCGTTTCAACGGCATTACGAACCGTTGACTCTTTTTGTCCGATAGCAACGTAGATACATACCATATCTTGGTCTGCTTGGTTAAGAATCGCATCGATCGCAACAGATGTTTTACCTGTTTGACGGTCTCCGATAATTAACTCACGCTGTCCACGACCAATTGGAACTAAAGCGTCAATTGCCTTGATTCCTGTTTGAAGCGGCTCATGTACGGATTTACGATCCATAACACCAGGAGCTTGACTCTCGATTGGACGTGTTTTAGTTGTGTTGATTGGGCCTAGACCATCGACTGGTTGTCCTAGTGAGTTAACAACGCGGCCAATAAGAGCTTCCCCTACTGGAACTTCCATGATTCTTCCGGTACGACGAACTTCGTCTCCTTCGCGAATATCTGCGAAAGGTCCAAGAATGATGATACCAACGTTGTTTTCTTCTAAGTTAAGTGCCATTCCCATGACACCGTTTGAAAATTCAACAAGCTCTCCAGCCATGACATTGTCGAGGCCATGAGCACGAGCGATACCGTCACCAACTTGGATAACTGTACCCACATCGCTTACCTTAATTTCTGACTGATAGCTTTCAATTTGCTTTTTTATCAGCGCGCTGATTTCTTCAGCTTTGATGCTCATGAATTTCACCCCTTATGGTTACGATTGTGTACTGATTAATTGACGCTCTAAACGAGTCAACTTTCCTGCGATGCTGCCGTCGAAAATACGGTTACCAATGCGCAGTTTCAGTCCGCCAATTAGATTCGAATCAATCTTATTTTCGATTTTTAACGTTTTCTTGCCAACTTTTGGTGCAAAGGTTGCAGATACAGCGATTTTTTCTACTTCCGATAAAGGTTTCGTAGAGTAAACTGTTGCTTCAGCTACACCTTTGGCTTCATTAGCTAAGTGAATATATTGATCTGCTACTGCGATAACATGTTCTTGACGCTTTTGATCAATCAGTAGTTTCAGTGTGTTTAACACGATTGGTGAAGCTGAATTAAACGCTTCATTCATCAACCTTTTCTTTTCATCCCTTGAAAGTTTTGGTGATTGTAACAGTTCAAGAAATGGCTCGTTTTGTTCGAACACACTCTTCACTGCCACCATCTCTTCTTCCACAGAATCGATTTGGTTGTTGTTTTGCGCTAATTCAAAAAGAGCGAGGGCGTAACGTTTGGCAACGGCTTTGCTCATCGCTCTTCGCCTGCCTCTTTAAGATAGTCGTTGATAATCTTTTCTTGATCAGCAACTGTTAGTTCTTTTTCAATAACTTTCGACGCAATTAGAACAGATAAAGAAGCGACTTGCTCTTTAAGTGCTGTAACAGCTTGCTCTTTCTGTTGTTGAATTTCAACTTTGGCTGCTTCTTTCAGACGACCTGATTCGGTACGAGCTGCTGTGATAATTTCTTCACGTTGCTGCTCACCTTGTTTTTTAGCACTTTCAACGAAGCCTTGTGCTTCTTGGCGTGCTTGTTTTAGAAGAGTACGATGCTCTTCTAATTTTAATTCTGCATCCGTACGGCTAGCTTCGGCCGCTTTAATTTCACCTGCGATATAATCTTCACGTTGCTTCATGATGCCCATTAATGGACCCCAAGCGAAGATGCGAAGTAAGACAAGCAGGATAATAAACATCACTAGTTGGAAAATGATATCTCCAGTATTGATAAACTCAGTATGTGTTGCTGCTTCTCCGAGAACAAATGCGTTCGTAAACACGCTCGTTTCACTCCCTTCAAGAGTCAATCCTCTTGGCTAACTAGGTAGCAAGAGACCTGCTATACATTTATTTCTTACGCTAATTTTAATTTGAAGACATAAAGCAAAGGCGAAGGTTCTCTAGGAATGATCTTCGCCATTAATAATCGAACGAAAAATGGAATTATTGACCTTGTACCATGAACGCGATAACAACGGCGATGATAGGAATCGCCTCAACTAATGCTACCCCGATGAACATTGTCGTTTGTAGCATTCCACGTGCTTCTGGTTGACGTGCAATACCTTCTACTGTTTTTGAAACGATAAGACCATTACCAATACCTGCACCTAGTGCTGCTAAACCGATTGCAATTGCTGCTGCTATAAGACCCATTCTTGTTTTCCTCCTTAAATTGTATAAAAAATTGTTTTATTGCGAGTGAGATGCCCGAAAACGGACAAGTTTATATTAATGGTCCTGACTAACTTTATGAGCCATATAAACCATCGTTAACATAACAAAGATAAATGATTGGATACCGCCGACAAAGATTGAGAAACCTTGCCAAGCGAGCGTTGGGATAATGGCGGCTAAATGTCCACCAAAATTCGCAGCTAAACCTGCAACTAGTAAGGATAGAAGGATTTCGCCCGCGTAAATATTACCGTAAAGTCGAAGACCAAGCGTTAATGTATTTGCAAATTCCTCAATGATTTTCAAGGGGAATAAGAACCACATTGGCCGAACGAAATCTTTACTATATTCACCAAAACCTTTCATTTTGATCGCATAATAGTGCGTTAACCCAACGACCATTGTTGCGAGAGTCAAGGCTACGACTGGATCGGCAGTTGGTGATTTCCACCAAAGCTCCCCTTCAATAACGACTGAAAACGGAAGGCCAATCATATTGGAAACAAAAATATACATGATGAGCGTGATGCCAAGGATGTGGAAGCGCCCACCGGTTTTCCAGTCCATATTGCTTTTGATAATGTTTTTCACAAAATCCATGACCCATTCCATAAAGTTCTGCATCCCATTCGGGTTTGTCACAGAAAGATTACGGGTGGACAGTACGGCGAGTAAGAAAACAATAAGGGATACAACGGTAATCATTAGTACATTACCTAAGTTGAATGTTAATGTTGTCATGCCGAAAAAATCTAAATGATACAACGGTGCTTCATGATGCAATGAAATTCACCTCTCTTCCCTGCTATTTATGTGATTTGAAAACTGAGATAATAGCATAATCTATCATAACGACAAGATAACTTGTCATTAATCCAAGTATGACGCTCAGGAGGTGGAAATATTCGGGATAACGAGTAGAAATCATTACCGCTAATACCGCAGACCCCATTCGCGAAAAGGTACCAAGCGATCGCACTTTACGACCTTCCACGACTGCGTTTCCAAACCTTTCAATCCTTCTCACCATTAGCCAATGGTTTAATAGGCTAAATGATGCACCGAGAATGAACCCTAAAAAAAGAGATTGATAGGAGGTAAATCCCCAACCGAGGACTGAGATGGAGAGCAGGTAGAATATGTACTTGCGATGCCTTGTAAACATGTGTTGTAATTCCGGCATAATTCACGAATCTCCCGAGTAGAAGTGTTGGACTGTTCGGGTCATAGCATATGTTCCAGTTGCTAAACCGAGGAGAAGTCCGATGATTAAAAAAAGTGGTTCTGTGTCGAATTGACGATCTGTCCATCTTCCGGCGAAGATGCCCATTAAAATTCCTCCGACTAATTCCGACAGGATGGCCGAATATAACGCCATTGCTTGCAAAGGACGTCGATTAGGTTGACGCATTTCCCCGCCTCACCATCCCTTTTATAGGAATAAAATGGTTTACACTATGAATATAGAGAAAAGCGTTTCCATTCGTGTTCTACCGCTGAAAACTATGTCATTTTATATCCTTTGTAAGCATACAATAGGGTATACTCGTTGTCAATTGATTGTCGGCAAAAAGTCTACTTCTAAAAATGAAGCTTTTAATTGTTCACAAAATGTTCAAAACCAGAAGAGACCCGAGGAAATGTGTCGAATATCCTTGGAGTCTCTCTTGTTTAATACCAATTTATTAATCGCTGTTCGTGATCTTCTTGTTGCTTATACCGGACATATGCGACAGTATAAAACATTTTTCCTTTTAATGAAGGGGGTAACTTTATTTGTTGTTCGAGCATTCCATGTTGTAGTTTCTTTTTTCGCTCGATAAAACCAAGGAAGTTTAGTGTATCGGCATCATAAAGAGCGATTCCGAATTCTTCTGCTCCTCCTGGTAAATATACCTCATATCGCAACGTATCCGGATCATCACCTGGTACGGCAGTAAAACCCATTATGCGTGGATAATCTGGTTCTTTAATGACGAATAAATAAGGAAGCTCATATGAATGACTATCTTCTATAAGTTTTATTCTTCCAGAAATTAACGCTTCATCTGTCGAGGGGATGTCCGTCTTGACTACTCGCACAGTAACTTCTTTTTCACTTTGAGGTGATAGTGAAAAACTCATCGGCATCTCCCAGCGCAACCAATCGTGATTCTGCTCTGGATTGACGTCAAAGCGATAGTCCTTTTTTTGATTACTCACATTTTTCACACGGATTTTAACTTCTTTAAAGCCAAAGCGATCCGTTGTTAGCTTCCCAAACGAAAGTGAACTCGGGGTCACCAGCGTCTGAACATTCATCGCTGCTTGAACGGATACTCTCCCAGCCCCTTGTTCCGTTGGTTCATAGATGTCCCCCAATTCATCAACTAAAGGCTTTGCGGTTAGCATTAACGCACTTTTCACTTCATCTGGTGTCCATGTCGGATGAGCTTGTAATAGAAGGGCGGCAACCCCAGCCACGTGAGGCGACGCCATACTCGTTCCTTGCAAACTCATATATCCTTTTGGAACCGTGCTTTCAATTTCCACTCCAGGAGCCGAAATATCCGGCTTGATTAGCCAATTAAACGTGACAGGTCCTCGGGAGGAGAAAGGCGCTAAGAGGTCTTTTTCTTGTTTGTATTCAGTGGAAACAACCACATTTGGTTTTTTGAGCTCTTGCTTAAGCCAATCTCCTTCAGCTTTTGTAATACTTGCAGCAGGAATTTTCAAGGTATCCTCTACTGTTCCCATAAATGGTCCGGGGGTATTGTTGTATATGATGGTAGCTACTGCTCCTGCTTTTTCTGCATTATTCACCTTTTCCCAAAATGTAAGACCACCACGCTGAATTAAAGCAATTTTCCCTTGGACATGCTTCAACTGCTCAGGCATCCCGTCCCTTCCATCAGCTAGCTGAAAAGTTCGCGCTAAGTCCCACCCCTTCCCACCAGCAAGGGGGAATAAACGCATTTTTTTCGCATCAACCTTTGCATAGGGAATCTTCATCGGTGGTGTTGAGGCACCCACTGAGATTGACTTCTCGCTTGTACCAGGTGTTCCAACCGTCCAGTTTTCCGGCCCTGAATTTCCACTAGATGTGATGGCTACGACTCCTTTTTCCACCGCACGATCCAGCGCTAAACTAATCGGAAGATCGGGTCCATTGACGTTATTGCCGAGCGAGAGGTTGATAATATCCATCTTGTCTTGAACCGCTTGATCAATGGCCGCGAGCACTTGATCCGTTGTTCCGGTTCCTCCTGGCCCGAGCGCCCGGTAGGCGTACAATTCTACATCTGGCGCTACTCCGCGCATTTTTCCATTCGCCCCAATAACACCTGCTACATGGGTTCCGTGCAGAGTGGGCAAACCTTCGTGACTCTGGGTTTCCATCGGCAATTCATCACCATCGACTAAATCATGTCCGCCGCGATAATTTCGACTAAGGTCAGGGTGCGTATAGTCAATGCCTGTATCGATAATTCCGACTTTAATGCCTTTCCCCGTTAAACGGTTTCCTTCTTGATCCAAATACCCTCTTGCGAAATCCGTACCGATAAATTCGATGCTCTTTTCATTCGCAACTGAATAGGACTGCACATCGGTCACTCGTTGCACATTTTCCTTTCCATTTAAAAATGCCGTTAGTTCTTTTCTTTTGCCTGTTAGTGAATAGCCATTGAAGACTTCTTTGTACACAAAGCCCAAGGTTAAAGTAGAAAAATAGCCGACCTGTCGATTGATTCGCTCAACATTGGGCTTCCCCTTTGTTTCAATAACGGCTGTAATGGTTTCATTGGGATCTTCTTCAACCGTCGGAATGGAGAAAGTGAGCGCTGTTCCGGCGGTTGTCAGGCTCATCAGTGCAACAAATAATAGAAAGCAAGCGATTTTTTTCATGAATTCCTCCACCTTTTTCTCCATAGGGTGTGTAAAGTGGGTGAGTGTATGCATGTTGATCAGGAAGATTTCTAGTTTTAACTAGAAGAAATATGTGAAATGGGCGGTTTAATCAAAAACCAGATGAAATAGCCACAATGTGTACGAAAAGATCCTAATAAAAGGCTGTTTTCGCAAATTTTGTTACTTTTCGAACCAGCCTATAAACTGTGATATAGCTTTGTTTCGGGCATCATTTCGTATATATTTGATGGAAATCAACGTGAAATGGGAGCTTTAATCAAAAATCAGGTGAAATAGCCACAATGTATACGAAAAGATCATAATAAAAAGACGCATTGAGTGCGTCTTTTTATTATCGTATTTATTTTGTACCAAACAAACGGTCACCAGCGTCCCCTAGTCCAGGAACGATATAACCTTTTTCGTTTAATTTTTCATCCAATGCCGCAATGAAGATGTCGACATCCGGGTGTGCTTCCTTAAGAAGTTCTACACCTTCAGGAGCCGCGATTAAACACATAAATTTAATATTTTTTGCGCCGCGTTTTTTGAGAGAGTTGATAGCTTCAATCGCAGACCCTCCCGTTGCCAACATCGGATCGACGACGATGAAATCACGCTCTTCTACGTCTGTCGGAAGCTTAACATAATATTCGACCGGTTGTAGCGTTTCTGGATCACGGTACAAGCCAACATGTCCTACTTTTGCCGCCGGAATTAATTTTAAAATACCGTCGACCATGCCGATTCCAGCACGGAGGATAGGCACAATTCCTAATTTTTTTCCGGAAAGGACTTTAGCTTGAGCCGTTGCGACCGGCGTTTGCACGTCAATCTCCTGCAATGGTAGATCGCGCGTAATTTCGAACGCCATTAGTGTCGCCACTTCATCAACGAGCTCACGAAATTCCTTAGTTCCTGTTTCAATGTCACGAATATGTGTTAGCTTATGCTGAATGAGTGGATGATCAAAAACATATACTTTAGCCATGTATACCCTCTCCTTTAATATGTAGTTATGACGAATTCTTTGAACGACAAAACCTCTTAACTGTTCCAACGAGCGAAAGATTTCCTAAAAACGGGGAATCCCGTTGCTACCCAGAACCTACCTATTCACACTTCGTATTATTTTACCAAAAAAAGTCGTTAATAACACGCTTAAACTGAGCAAAAAATGAATTAATCCTTGCATAATGGGGCGATTTGTTCAAAGAACATCCACTTTCAGACCATTCTCACCGTCATATTACCAACTTCACTTCATTACGCCTGGCTAATGCTTCTAGTATCAATCACACAGGCTGCTTTCGCCAAGTTCATTGCTGTTCATATCAGTTTATTATTCACGAAAAGCGGAAGTGGCTGCCCAGGGACGGCAGGCATCTGGCAGTACACGCAGTGAAGCCTGCTTCACGTAGTGGGCTGACAAATGCCCGAGTCCCTAGCCACTGCAGCTGGATCACGAAAAGCGGAAGTGGCTCGCCCAGGGACGGCAGGCATCTGGCAGTACACGCAGTGAAGCCTGCTTCACGTAGTGGGCTGACAAATGCCCGAGTCCCTAGCCACTGCAGCTGGATCACGAAAAGCGGAAGTGGCTGCCCAGGGACGGCAGGCATCTGGCAGTACACGTAGTGAATCCCGATTCACGCAGTGGGCTGACAAATGCCCGAGTCCCTA
>NZ_JAYKTS010000053.1 GCF_037024155.1 Bacillus sp. 2205SS5-2 | reverse complement strand
TTTCTAGACAATTACACTATACCAAATGTTGAGGTGCTTTTTTATGTCTATTTTTCATTGTCAATGAACATTTATGAACTATAACTAACCTTACAGCTAGTTATGTTATGCATTATTTTTTATGTGCGAAAGTTGAGTTAATTATATAAAAGATTTATGCACCTTCTACATATTATACACCAAAAAGTGAATTAACATTAGACTTGGTGAAGGTACTTCGACCAACAAAACTATATTTTGCTAGGTTCTAGATTGAAATCGGTCAACCTCTTTTCACTCAAAATACATTTTCTTGGCTAGTAGTCTTAATATCATAGCGGTGGATCAACTGATATACTTTACTCGTATTTAGTGTTTCTCTTGCGTTTAGCAGCCTCCTTTCTGTCGTTTCTAGCTTTTTTAACAGCTCCACCTGTCCCTCTAGAAGCTTGATTCTTGCATTCTGTCTTTCAATTACTTCGATTGGTGTAAGTTCCCGCTTTATGGGCCTACCGGAAGCCATTTTCCTGGAATCTGTCAGCCCAATCAGCCCATTCTTTTCATACGATTTCTTCCAACGGTAAGCTGATTGTTCAATTCGTTTAATTCCAATCATATCCGTGTCGAAGCCATTCTCCGTAAATATCTGTCGAGGTAATTTTCCGGTTAGATAGTCATCCAAGGACTTCTTTTTAAATGCATCTGTATAGGTAATAGATTTCATGCTAGCGCGCTGTACATTTGGATTCTTTTGAAGTGTTTTTATCTCTTTAGCTGAAAATTTTATTTTACTCATGATGTCTCCTAATCCCCTTATAGTGAAATTTAAGTATATAAAAAAATACCTGTAGATAAAACACTCTTTTTCAAGTGTCTTAACTACAGGTACCATTTTACTTAGAGTGATATGAGTTTCTCGCTTTTTTGTTTTTGTATGAATTATGTAGGTAAATACCTGCTGCTTGGATTTAGTAATGAGAGTATATGAATCTTTATGCTATTTAGGATAATAATTCCTCTTATTGTAATGGTTTGCCCAGCTAGTACAAAGATACCTGACCCTCAAATGAAATGATAAATCCTGCATCAGAAGGAAATAATATAACCAAGATAATATTCTATTATTTTGCCGGTGTAAAATGATTGATTACATCTTTGAGGGATCTATTTTTTAATTCATCTTCCATCGTCTTTTGTACCTCAACAAATGTGAAATCGAGTGCCGATTGAATTTTACCTCCAACGGGACAATCGAGGTTTGGCATTTCATGTATATTAAAAAGAGAATCTTGTTGCTGAACAGCTTTATAGACGTCAAATAAAGAGATTTCTGCTGGTTCCTTGGTTAAAGTGGAACCAGTTATACCAGCCCGTACTTCAATGAGACCTGCTTTTTTTAATAAACTACTTATTCGTCTTACTACCACCGGATTCGTATTTACGCTACTCGCAATAAATTCTGATGTAAGCTGATTTTTGGGGAAATAAGTAATAAGAGAAAGGATATGAATTGCTACGGAAAATTTTGTGTTAACCATGATTCTCACCACCTGTATTATTATTTTATTTTCTGAATATAACTTTGTCAATTCTACCTGTTTGACAACTGTAAAGGGTAAAAATGAAATATAACTATAATTGTTACAATGAGCGATACTACTAAATATTAAGGAGTATTTGAAATGATCTATAACATAACCGCTGCTACAGGGCATTTAGGAAAGCAGATTTCAGAAGAGGCTTTAAAGTTTCTAAAACCAGAAGAACTCGTTCTTTCCGTTCGAAACCCCAATAAAGCTAAGAGCTTTAATTTAAAAGGGGTAACGATTAAAAAGGCAGACTATAATTCTGAACAAGAATTAATCGAAGCATTTACAGGTGCTGATGTCCTTATTTATATCCCTAGTATTACCTTTCCAAGTTTGCCGAGAATAGCAGAATTTGAAAACGCAGTAAATGCTGCTGAAAAGGCAAATGTTAAGCAGTTTATTTTTGTTGGATTCATTGCTGATCAAGACAATAGCCCTTTTAAAATGAGTCCTTTCTTTGGTTATGTACCAAGAAGACTCGCATCTAGCGATTTGAACTACACTTATATTCGAAATGCTATGTATGCAGATTCATTTGCACCATATATTCCAGAATTAATTGAGAGAAAGAAGTTGCTTTATCCTGTAGGTAACGGTAAAATTTCTTTCATTTCAAGGGAAGATATCGCAAAAGCCGTTATACAGATTGCTTTGAGAGAAGAGTTACAAGGTAAACGATACACATTAACAGGAAATAAAGCCTATTCTATGGAAGAGCTAGCAAATGTATTAAGCAATATAAGTGGGCAACCCATCGTATATGGTCCGATGAGTGTCAAGGAATTTGCTGAAACATATGACGAACCTAAAGGTTTTGGACGTGTATTAGTTTCCTTATATGTAGCTGCTTCTAAGCATCTTATGGGAGAAGTAACCGGTGATTACAGGCAAATAACAGGAAATGAATCAGAAGAATTAGATCATTATATAAGCAGAAAATATAAGGAGTAATTAGGTAAAGGATTTAGTGAAAGCGCAAATATATCGTGTCAATTCTTAAGCAGAGATGTTTCTGAACGTAAGTTGTAGTGACTCCGTCTCCACCAAATACATATTTGGTGGTTTTTTTAATTGAGAGTTCATTCTTGAATTTTTGAGGTGATTTAGTGGAATTATTCCCGTGAATATTTTGAAATCATATGATCCCGGCAAATAATGCAGTAAAAAGAGTTTTTTAATGAAAAGATTAGTATAAGAAAATGGTGGGGAACCATGGGGGCAAGGTAGGATAGGATCTAGCTAATTCATAAACATTTTGATTATTGGCTGTCTACGCAAAGATTAGGGCTTTTCGAATAGGAGTGAAATCCTTCACTGGTAAGACATCGTGCTCTTTTCCTAACGAGAGAGTTTTCATTTCTAGATAAAAAAGGAGGAAATGAACCGAAAAAACCCAACTTGCTGTTTTTTCGTTGTGTCAGGAGAAACAAAGTTTACAAAAAAAGATTTTTTATTTGTCAGATATTTCTGCGTTACGTAATGCCTACATAGAAAGCGAGCATTTAGTCAAAACGTAAACCTGCATCCTACTTGATAAAGATGAATTTTTATTGAAATGACAAAAATATAAAGGATATTGGAGGTTGAACGAGAATTCATTACGTATTCGTATTAAGGCAAGGAGTGGTATTCATTGATCGACTATCAAACCTTTAATTCATTTTCCTCTCCAGGAGTTTATCTAGATCTGAAGGCCTTTGATCGTAATGTTGAAAAGGTAGCCACAATTGCAAAGGGCAAGAACGTGCGAGTCGCAAGTAAGTCCATTCGTTCTGTAAATTTGATTGAACGAGTCCTTTCATCTCACACATGCTTTCGTGGGATTTTGTGTTACAACCCACATGAATGTGTCTTTTTAGCAGAGAAAGGGTTCGATGATTTACTGTTAGCCTACCCAACGACGGACCGAGAAGCGCTTATGAAGATCGCGAATCTGTTCCATGAAGAGAAGTTCATCACAATTATGATTGACTCTATTAGTCATATTGAATTATTACATAAAATCGCAAAAGAATCCTCATCAAAATTCCGTATATGCCTAGATATTGATTTAAGTCTTACCTATTTTGGATTGCATTTTGGCGTGAAACGGTCTCCCCTCAGATATACCCACCAAGTATTAACACTTATCCAAGAAATAAAAAAATATCCTACCCTTATTTTAGACGGTATTATGGGGTATGAAGCTCAAATTGCGGGTGTTGCCGATAAAATGCCTGGTCAATTCATAAAAAATCGCCTCATAACGTATCTAAAGAGGAAATCGTTTCAGGATTATCCTCGTAGAAGGCAAGAAATCGTAGACGCCCTTAAAAGTGAAGGGATAAGCTTGAGATTCAGTAATGGTGGGGGGACAGGAAGTTTACTAATTACGCGAGAAGAAGAGGCTGTGACAGAAGTTGCTGTTGGATCTGCCTTGTATGCACCCCATCTATTTGATTACTATCGTGATTTTCGATATGAACCGAGTCTATTTTTCACTTCACCGATTGTTAGGCAACCGAGTAACAATGTCTATACAAGTTATAGTGGTGGTTATATTGCTAGTGGTGCTACAGGAAAAGAAAAGCAGCCGCTTATTCACCTACCCAAAGGTTGTGACCTAGTATCTTTAGAAGGTGCGGGAGAGGTACAAACTCCATTTAATAATAATGGTGATCAGCCATTAGAGGTGGGAGATGTCATTGTTTTTCGTCATAGTAAAGCTGGGGAATTAGCTGAAAGGTTTACGCATATTCAACTTGTTGAGAATGATAGGGTAATAGATTCATGCACGACTTATAGGGGGGATGGATATTGCTTTCATTAAAAGAAACACCTCAAGCTATGAAAAATTGGTCGGAGTCTCTTCAGTTTCAGCCACAAATCATTCAAAAGCCAACTAGCATTGAAGAGATAGTAGAAATCGTAAACATCGCTTCTTCTCAAAATCGAAAAATTCGTGTCATTGGTTCCGGCCATTCTTTTACGCCACTAATTAAAACGAATGATATTCTACTATCTTTGGATCATTTACAGGGCGTAATAGAAGTGGATGAGAATGAGTTGACTGCAGAAGTCTGGGCAGGGACAAAGTTATCTAGACTGGGTAGCGAATTACATGAATTGGGCTATTCACAAGAGAATTTAGGAGATATAAATGTACAGTCTGTTAGTGGAGCGCTATTAACAGGTACTCACGGAACTGGTGTTGACCATGGTGTATTATCTACACAGATTGAGGAAGTCACGATCGTTTTAGCAAACGGCCGGGTTACATCCTTTTCTAGAAAACTACATCCAGAGGTTTTTCCAGCGCATGCCTTGTCTCTTGGATTATTAGGAATCGTTGTTAAATTGAAACTTAGAATTGTCCCCAAACAAAACTATAAACATACTAGTCAGCGCATGGAACTTGATACTGCGCTAAGGGAGTTACCACGCTTACTTGAGGAGAATGAACACTTTGAATTTTATGCCTTTCCCTACTCTTCGATGATACAAGTAAAAAGGATGAATAAAACCTCTGAGCAAGGTTCATCTTATGCGTTTGAAAAATGGAAAGCCAGTAAACTTGAAAACAGTGCCTATTCAATCTTAAGTGAAATAGCTCGCATCAAACCCTCCTTGTCATCCTTGATTAGTCGATTTTCCGCAAAATCCGTCCCTAATACGGCGATGATAGGTCCTAGCTTCGAATTGTTCTCAACCGTTCGTACAGTCAAGTTTAATGAAATGGAATATTGTGTACCAAGACAAAACATAAGACCAGTATTAGAAAAAATATTAGAAATGATTAAGCAAGAAAATATAGCTGTTCATTTTCCGGTAGAATGTCGGTTTGTAAAAGAAGATGACCTATGGTTAAGCCCTGCGTACCAACGAGAATCTGCTTATATTGCGGTCCATATGTATAAAGGGATGCCATATGAGAAATATTTCCACAAAGTAGAACGAATTTTTCAAGAGTACGACGGAAGGCCACACTGGGCAAAGCTTCATACGATGACCTATGATGACTTGATTCGCCTATATCCGATGTTGCCAGCGTTTATAAAATTAAGGGAGCAAATGGACCCTAAGGGGTTGTTTGTGAATGAATATTTAAGTCGTTTACTTTGTATGTAACTCTTCCATTTTTGTGTTGATTTTTGTCATCAATTTAGGGAACTCCTTGTTAGTGGGAGTTCTCTTTTTAGAGGAGAAACATTGTAAACAGCATAGCAATTTGCACCCTAGGTATCATTTCGGCAATCAAAATTGTCTATGGTGAGAATGTACTTTAAGTGAAATTGGTTCAAGTACGAACGTTCCTAGTAAGCTAATAAGGTATTAATTAAAGAAACAACATACCAGATCAAGGTTAAAAAGCTTGAGGTTAAAAAATTCCCTTAAGCTTTTTTGTATGCTATTTACATTATTAACCGTATCGCTAATTTATATGTTATTTAACCTATGTTTTTTGATTTTCTCCAAAACATTTGAACTGCTAATGCTTTCTTTTGTGGACATGAGGACAGTAAACTGTCCCCATGTCCTTGAATAAATATAAGAATAGTTTGACAAAAAGAGCAAAATAGCTTAATTTGGTATTACCAATAAAAAAATTGGTCTTACCAAAGGGGTGTATTTATTGAGTGAACGGTCCTCAGATGTCTTGGAGAAGCAAATCATACAGGCAATATTAGAAGGTGAGTTTAAGCAAGATGAACCATTATTGCCAGAAAGAGAATTGGCAGCTCATTTTCAGGTAGGTAGACCGGCTGTGCGTGAGGTCTTGCAACGTCTAGAACGGGATGGCTGGATCACACAACGAAAAGGAATGCCTTCGATTGTGAGAAATTACAAGCGAAACGGCAACTTATTAACAATTGTCCGTATGGTTCAAATGTATGATCGTATTCCGGATAACTTTATTCAACATATGTTGGAGGTACGGATTTCCTTAACGCCAGCCTATATAAAGGATGCCGTTTTACATCATCCACTCAGCGTAATTTCGTTGTTTTCGAACTTAGATGAATTAGAAAATGATCCGCTGAGCTATGCGATGTTTGATTGGGGTTTACAACGTAACTTAGCCGCTTTGTCACCTAACCCGGTCTATCTCTTTATTCTTAACACCTTCAATGATGTCTATTTGAAAATGGGGGAGACGTATTTTCAAGAAAAAACGCATCGCCAATTATCTTTGAACTTCTATCAGGATTTATTAGACTCTCTATTGAGAAATGACCTTGGGCAAATTGAATTGATCACGCAGAATATGATGACAGCAAGCGTAGCGTTATGGAAGGAAAAAACAAGGAGGGAAAATGGTGAAATCTAAAGGGCTATATCGTGATTTTTTCATGCATATCGATATTTTGATCATGGTTTTGATTTTTATCGGTATCGCAATCTATGTTGGAATAGTCGGGTTTTCTTTCGCAACTCTACTCTTTTTAAGTGTCGGGGTTGTGACGTTTATGTTTAGTGAATATTTTACGCATCGCTTCCTTTTTCACTTAAAAGCGCCAAAAAATCCTTTCTTTTTAAAATTATTAAAGCGGTTACATTATGATCATCATAAAACGCCAAATGATTTGAAACTCTTGTTTCTACCGATTTGGTACAGTCTTCCTAATTTATCTGTGCTAGCTCTAATTTTTTATTTGGTAACAGGCGAATTTATGTGGACATTAACATTTAGTCTCGGACTCATGATTATGTTCCTCGTTTATGAATGGAAGCACTATATTGCTCATCGTCCGATCAAACCGAAAACCCAATTTGGCGTGTGGCTGAAAAAAACACATATCCTGCATCATTATAAAAATGAAAACTATTGGTACGGGGTGTCGACTCCTTTTGTGGATGCGATTTTTGGAACATTAAAGGATGAGAAAGACGTAGAAACGAGTCAAACGGCGAAGGATCTAGAAAAGCGAGCTAATTAAATGAGACCCTTTTATTAGGGTTGTTTTCGCAGCAGTTTGTTTACATTAAAAGGAAAAGTTTAGGAGTATCATTTTGTCTATTTTTGAACAGAATTCATATGAAAATGGAGAATTTCATAGATTATAACGTATAAAGCAATAATCTATACAAAAGAGACCTGTTAAAATTAGGCCGCTGAAAAAGTAACTGTTAGTATATTGTCAGAAGATTTAAGAAGCTAAGGACTTATATGAAGTAGGTTCTTGGCTTCTTTTTCTTTAAAATGTCACTTTTTCAGTGCTCTATTAAAAGAAGTTGATTCTTCCTTTAATTTGGAATAAAATATAGGGAAGAGATGGAAGAAAGGGGAGGAAAATTTTACATGTGGATCACTTGTTGATAATTCGTTAATGAACTGGATAGAAATCGCTCCATTTCAGGGGAGTGCTCTGTCTATTTTCAAAGAATAATCATTCAAGTGATGCCTAAGTGTGGAATGCCCCCCCTCATAAACAGGCAGATACCTTGTGTATCTGTTTTTTTGATGGAGAATATCAGGCGTGTTGATTATCCATTTTTAGGCAGACTATTCTCGTAGAAAAGCCTGGTGTTTTTTAAAGCTACGATCATTTCGGAGAACCAATCAATAGGAAAATCATCTATTAAAAGAAATCTTTTAAATGAGATAAATGAAAGTTTTGTTTTTACTTCTCGTTTTGAAGTATTCTGATACAGCCATTTGAGTAAAACGTATGCGATACGTGCAGAAAATAGCTGATTATAAACGGCGTTCTCCGTCGTTCCAAAAAGCACAGGAACATTAAGATTTTGTTTAATCCAGCGAAAAAACGTTTCAATCTTCCAACGTGCTTTATACATGTCCGCAATGTCTTCTGAAGAAACATGCATTAAATCGGGAACGACTCGAATTTCTTATCCCTTATCATCGTGAAAAAACACCACTCGATGTCTGTTGGAAGTTCGGCATTGTTTGGTCCCGAGCTTACATGTGGTATCTCGATTCACGTTTGAACCATCCCTTTCCATTCGTTGAAGGGACTTTGGATTAACGATTTCAACATTTGATTTAAGACGATTCAAAAACGATTGATCTTCCTGAAGAAATTGATCAAAACGAGACCGTTTTCCGTACGCACGGTCTTCAACGAGAATAAAACGTTCATCGACAAGCTCTTCGCCTATTGGTCCATCATGTTTCCTTGCGATGGTTTCGATTACCTTAAGAGGCATTTCGGTTTCTTCTGTAAACGCCACATGGAGCTTGATGCCAGAGCGCTCCCCATGAAAGACGAGTTTTTCCAACCGTAATCGTAGTAGAATCAACGAGTAGTAGTTTCTTGGGGATTTTTAAAGACCTTCTTGTCGCACGATTGCATTTGGAAACGATAAGGTTAAATAGTTCTTTTATCAATTGATAAGGGACATGACTTCCTTTCTTTGAAAACGTAGAATAATTGACTTGAGGTAATCCGTGTTTTCTTCCAACATCAGCACTTTGACGGTAGCTTTTCCATTCATTAGCAGCAGCACAAACAAAATAACAAACGAGTGTCATTACATCTAATTTAGTACTTGTATCCTTATAACCAGTGAGTTTTGTGACGATTTCAATCTCTTCTGGCAAAATTAACTTTTGAATCAAATTCGGGAAGGTGATAGACTGTTTCATAGGGACGCTCCTTTTCTAAATTGTTTGTCTGGTAACAACAATTTTACAGAAAAGGCGTCCTTTTTTGTAGTTTTTCACTGGATTTAATTGGTTAATCAACACTCTTGATTGATTACATTACATTAGTCTTACTTGTTCAATCCTTAAAATAAAAGGCTGTTTTCGTAAAGATTGTGGCTTTTCGTATCAGTTTAATATCTATGATATAGCTTTGTTTCGGGCATCATTTCGTCTGTTTTTGATAGAAATCAACAGTGAAATGGAGGATTAAGTCAAAAATCAGATGAAATAGCAACAATGTATACGAAAAGAGCCAAATAAAAAAAGCCACTCTCTTATTTCAGAATGGCGCCCAATAGCTGAAGACTCGGATTCGAGAGAACGTGTATTATGTTCTTTGATTAATGAGCCCACTTGTTCATTATAGTATACTGAGGTGGTTTTATAAAGATTAGATAAAAACAATAGACAGATAGAGATTGCGATACTCATTAGCAATACTAAAACCACTGTTTCCCTCTTTAGTTCATTTTATGGAAGAAGTCGGTAAGCTAAATCTCATCAATTCAAAGAAAACTTCTCTAATCGTTTCAATATTTTCCTGCATTCCGGTATCAGCCCACTTATCCAAAATACTTAACATAGCACCTGCATAATATGAAGATGCATAATAATTTGATACCTCACTTAGATTCATGAATGCTTTGCAATGCATTTTATGGCCAACTTCTTCAATTTCTTTTTCTAAAATTCGTAGTAAGCCTGATAATTCTTGCTTCTTTAGCAATATTATCAAGTCTATATTTTCATTCCAAATACGTAGATATGTGTCCATAATGTAATTGATAGGATCTATATCATCGTTGAAATCAGAAAGTTGTTTTTCATAAAGTAATGCAATATGATGACTAATTACTTCTTCTTTTGATTCATAGTTTAAATAAAAAGTTTTTCTTGATAATTCAGCTTGCTGTACTATGTCTTTAATTGTTATACTCTTATATTTTTTTTCCTTCAAAAGTTCGATTAGCGCTTCTCTAATCAAACGTTGAGATCGTTTAGATAACTCATTCTTAGTCTCTTTCATATCAAGCTCCTTATATAGTACACATATTTACAGGGTATGTGTATACTTCCGAAATCCTATTGACCAAACAATTTTTCATTATTATACTTCACATCAAGACATTACACAAATGTGTATATTTTAATGTGACAATTCTATTGAGCATCAGCAGCAATAATTGCGAGAGTGATCTGAAATTTCTATATGTTTTTTTATAATATTTCGAATTTCCAAATATTGGACAATATTTTAAGGGGAGATAATATGAGTAAAAAAAATGACAGCAGTAAATATGCCTATCAAGGATTAGAAACAAACGGTTTTTTTCTAAAGGGGAGTTTACCAAAAGAGAAAGCCATAGAGTTAGCAGGGAGCGATTTTTCGTTTCAACAAGTCGAAGAGAATAGAGTGAGTTGTGCTTTAATGGTCGTTACAATAGAGAATATGAAACCATGGAAGATACCATTAGTAAACGTCAAATATCCAGAAGCTGTGTGGTTATTAGATAAGGGAAATGGTAACTATTTAGCTGTAAAAGCGCAAACACCACTCTCTATGGTAGGGATCTTGTCATTGTCAGACAACTATAATACAGATATTGGAAAAATGTCTCTTTGCAAAAATGGTGAAAAGGCCAATGTAACTGTGACATCAGGACAAAACAACTTCACTGCAGAGTTATATGGGTCATCAGAAAATACAGAGTTTGATAAGACACTAATAAATAACTTATGGACACGCAATAAAAAAGGCAAATATTATCGCATACCTTGGGCTCCAAACGAAGCAGAAGGAATATACCAAATGAATTGTCAAATAATCCATGATAGTCTGGAAAAAAGCGTCTTTGGTCATGAAGTTATTTGGAATCAAAAAGCCATATACTTCATTAATCGTCCACACAGTTGTGCTCCATCACACTCAGACCAACCATTTAGTTAAGTACAATAATTAACACTATACAAACTTAATTAGAGGTATAGTCCAAAGCAGAAAGAAAGGCGTGCTTCTTATTCGTGAAGCGCGCATTTTTCTGGAATAACCCAAGGACTGCTGTAATGTTATTTTAGCCTTCTGCCGGTTGGTTGTACTTTGAAAATTTGTGAGTTCAAAACTTCTCTGGAAACAAGTAGGAAATTAGAAGTGAATTTATTCCTATACCATCCCCTGTCCAAGCTATAGTAGTAAGTGTACTGTAACCTATATTCTGAGATACCCCTGATACACCTAACACTAATCTTATATTAGTAGTTAACATTACTACCGCAAAAGCAGTCCATTGAATAATTTACGTGTATTTTTCAAATGGACTCTCCTTTATTAAAGCTTAATTCAACATTCCTGTCCTTTAACTTAATACCAATTATTTCAAATACACTTAGATCAGACAACCTTTATTCATAAAAAAGGACGCAATACTAAATAATTGCGCCCTTTAACAGCAAACTCGATTTCAAGATAAACTTTACAGACATTAATATCGCTCTTCAGTTATTGCCCTGATTGTGAAGAAATATAATGTTAAAGTGAAACCTCGATATGGTCTATATGTAATATTGGACCTGTTTGATAAACATTCGTATAGTGATTTGCAGTTAAATTCAAATGTATTTTTTCTATACATATTGATTCATCTGAAGTTTTGATAATAATATCAAAACGCTGACTGTACGGGTGAATAAACACTTCATACTGAATCCGACGTTCTTCATGAGACTGCCTTAAACTGTTTTCTTGCTTGAGGTAAAACCTTGGTGGTCAGAATAACAATGAGAAGCCGGACTAAAATGGAGACCATCACAATGAGAAAAACCAACCAACTATACTCGATCGACAAATAGTTAGCTGCTCCAATTCCAATGAGTAGAAATACCAATTGACAAAAGAAGGCTCAACAATTCCCCAAAACCCATCTAAAGCTTCGCGGAAATGATCTTCTTTTATGTTGTGGTTAATTTCCCACGACAGCATAATGCCTGCTCCGACTGAGGCGAGCACCCCAGAAACACCAAAATGTTCAGCAATAAAAAAAACTCCCATACGCGAGAACGATACTAAGGATAACCTGGTATTCTTTATGATGAGTATAATGATGACAATTCAACAAAAAAGAATCCCAATAAAAATCCCTCCAAATGAAACGATGAAAAAATCCTTTAAAAAAGCAAAAATAGCAAAAGTTTCGCCGTTGACATACATCGAGACGAGAATGGTGAAAAGCACGATACTCGTTCCATCATTAATAAGCGATTCTGCCTCTACAATATCCGCAATGTCCTGATTTTTCCAGACTCTTTTAATATAAAAACAACGGAAACAGGATCAGTTGGCGTTAAGATGACAGCAATGAGCCAGGAACCAATGAAAGTGAGAGAAGTGAAAGGAGAGGATAAAACGAAAATGGCAGCACCAAGAATCAGTGTTGTCAAAATCAATCCTAAATTACTCAAATATCCAATCATCCATGCATTTTATTTGAACGCATCCAGTGAATAACGATAAGCAGAAGTATATAAGAGCGCGGGGAGCAAAATTTCATAAAGTAATTCTTGAGATATTTCTAGGCTTGAGAAAAAAGAGACAAAAGATAATCCAATTCCAATGATGACTAATATGGGAGGTGTAGGAAAGAAATTCTTTTTAATATCAATGGTAAAGACCGCATAGCCAATAAATAAGAGCAAAAGAAATTGAGATGCATCCAAGAAAATCGTCCTCTTTAGTTATCGTTTTTTTCATTGTTATACCCTATAGCAAGAAAAGTGAAACGTCTCAATGTGAACAGCACCAACAAGAATATCCCCTATTTGAATTAATCGTAGCCGAAATTGATTCTTCCATAATTTGATGGTATGAGTGCCTTTCATAAGGTGAATTCTAGTAAGGAAGGAGGTGAGAGAATATGGCTCAAGAAATATTATGTGAAGTGATGAATTGCGTTCATAATCGTGGGGGGAAAAAATGTGGTGCTTCCCAAATTTTTGTCGTAAGTCACAAGGGTGAGAGAGCGAAGAATAGTGAGGAAACGGATTGTAAAACATTTGAACCGAGCGTGTAACAAAGTAGCGGGGCAACCAATGACGTGGTTGTCTCTTTTTCCTCACCAGCATCCTTATGAAGATTATTATTGATAATAATTATCATTCCTATTCAAAAAAACACACTTGAAGTGTGTTTTTTTATTTGGCTCTTTCATCTAATTTTTGAATAAATTCTCCATTTCTCTGTTGATTTCCATCAAAAATAGACGAAATGATACGAAAAGCCACAAATTTTGTGAAAATAGCTTAATCAAATGATCTAATTGGTCTGTTCGATTTGTAGTTTTTGACGATAATATCGATACCTTGAATAAAAAAAGGAGGTCATGATAATGGAGAAACATCCAAGGATAATACCCATTAACCTTAATCCGATAAGATCGAGTAGCAACCCTGTCACTAACAAAACCGCCTGGAAAATCAAACGATCAAGCATGTTTCGGAAGGAGAAAAATCGTCCATGAAACTCCTTTGGCACTCGAGTCTGAAAAATAGTGGCGGCCGTAGGAAAGAAACAGCCAACTGAAAAACCAAAAATAACGAAGGCTACAACAGACATCAGCGGAATCTGAGCAAAATAGAGCAAGAGCTGAGATATCCCAATGACAAAAGAAAAGAAAAATAGAATTCGGTATGGAGATTGCCTCAGGCTAATTCGCTTAACGAAAAAGGCTCCGGTCATAAACGCAATACCTTCGGCTGTGTAAATCCATCCTTTAATTGCTGAGCTATCTTGTAATTCACTGATATTGATCACCATTAAATTAAATCCACCGATAAATAGAAGTGGAATAAGGGTCATTACGAGCGTCATAAACACAATTGGAAGTCCTTTAATGACGGGGAAGACGTCTTTAAATCCATTTGAATTGTTGGGGTTTGTTTGTTTCGCTTCCTCCGTATTTTCCTCATCAATTGTTAAGAACCAAGTTAAGAAAAACAATCCTAAATAGGCGATAAGCGATAATGTGTATAACATTGAAAGTGACATAATGACGATAAAGATTCCAGCAATGGCTGTACCGGCGATTCGCGATAATGTCGAAACATTCATGTGAACCCCGTTCATTTGCAACAAATCTTTATCTTTCACAATTAACGGAATTGCCGCTTGGAGAGCAGGGAAATAGAAAGCGGCTGAAATCTGAATGCTTACGAGGAAAACAATCATCCACAACACAGAATCCGTTGCAATCGCAACAAGCATAAACAACACACTAATTGATCGAGTGAACCCAGACACGAGCATAACCGTCTTCTTTTTCGTTTGATCGGTTATTCGTCCTGCCAACGGTCCGACAACGAGTCCAGCTAGCAAACCTGCTGCAAGGATGAGAGATTTCACAAAATCGGAAGGTACCTTTTCTTGCATAAACTCTAAATTACCAATAATACCAAGCCATAAACCAAGCCCAGCAATAAATTCACCGCTCAATAAAATCCACACATTTTTATTTTTCCACATAATATACCTCGCATTCGATTATTTCGCTTCTCTAAAGGTACTACAATTATTGATGCAAAAGAAGTTTTTTTACTTCCATTTCTCATCGATATTGGCTCTTTTCGTATTCATTGTATCTATTTAATCTATTTCTCGATGAAATATTCTATTCTGAGTTAGATGGGTTCAGAATTAGACGAAAAGATAACCCGGAACCTATACTTTTAGCGGAATTTATTCTATTGATAAAAGCAACATCCTATATGTCAGAAGTAATTTTATTTATCCGTTTAAACTCGCTTTAATTATTGTTAAAATTAGGGGGAAAGTCCAAAAGGAAGAGGAGAGGATTTTATGTTTAAGAAATTAGCTTCTGATGCATTAGGATTATCCGATATCGGTACGATTATTTCTCCAGAAGATTTTGACAAAACGGATGCTGATGATTATGTAATGCATGAAGACGATGAGAAGATTTATTTCCTTATAAAAACAAAAGCAGATGAATATTGCTTTACGAATGTGGCGCTAATTCATGTCGACGGAGAGAGCGCGATCTCCTCTAAGAGAACGCTGAAACGCTATTCTTATTCGAAATATAAAATTGCAAATGTACTTCTTGAAACCGCTGGAAAAATTGATATGGATGTAGAAATTAAATTCCAAATTGGAAACGAAAATTTTGATATCGATGTCCGCAAAGATCAAATTGAACAGTTAAAGGATCTGTACAAAGCCTTAGTGAAAATCTCTGAGATGACGGAAGAAAATAATATCTACATTGATATGGCTTCTGATAGTTTGGACAAAGCAGTATCGGTTCTACAAAATTCCAGAACGGATGATGCAAAGTTAGCCGAAACGTATCGTGAGCTAACCGACTTTGGTTTTACTTGGATGACATCTGTACGAGAGCAATATCATGTGAAGGATTATGGTGAAGTGTTTGAGAAATATATTAATAATTAATGGGTAAAACTTGCTGCTTAGGTGGCAATTTTTTTTATGGGGAAAAGGCAGGGGATGGGCGGAAGATATAGAATAGTACAGTAGTCAGAAAGGAGAGGATTAAATGATCTTAAAGGAACGAAGTAAATCTTTAGAACTACGTAGGCTAGAAGCAGTAATAAGGATAAATAATTCGAACTGATAAAATTAAACTATGGGAGAATACAGAAGAACCAAAACTACTCTCTCATTAATTAATTATCATTTTGTTTTCTGCCCAAGGTACAGACGAAAGATATTTCTTCAAACAAAAGTCGAAGAACGCTTTAAGCAGTTGGTGCAAGAAATAAGTGTTGAATTAGATATTGAAATTATTGCTATTGAATGCGATAAGGACCACTCT
>NZ_JAYKTS010000052.1 GCF_037024155.1 Bacillus sp. 2205SS5-2 | reverse complement strand
AAATGAAAAACTTTTATTAAAGCGATTAAATAAACTTGTTCATAGTAAACTTCTTCAAGTACTAGACTAGCATTGCTTTCGTCAACAATCTGGACATCTATTTGGACATCCTTACAAAATTCTGAGCAAAAGGGATACTCATTTTTATTTTTAGGGCTTATACTCACATTCTCTAGGGCATAAACTTACGACACCCTCCCTTCACATTCAATAAAAAACCTCACAGATCCGAAGATTGTGAGGTTTTCTATTTTCTTACACCATATTATCGCTTCCGAAGAAATTCTTAAACATTTGCAAGGTTGTATCTCGATTTAGTGCTGCAATTGAAGTTGTCAATGGAATACCCTTTGGACATGACTGAACACAGTTTTGAGAGTTCCCACAATTCGCAAGTCCACCGTCATCCATAATCGAATTTAATCGCTCATCTTTATTCATTGCACCCGTTGGATGGGCATTGAACAAGCGAACTTGTGATAGTGGAGCTGGACCGATAAATTCAGATTTACTGTTTACATTCGGACACGCCTCTAAGCATACCCCACAGGTCATACATTTCGATAGTTCATAAGCCCATTGACGCTTCTTCTCAGGCATACGCGGTCCAGGACCCAAATCATATGTTCCATCAATTGGAATCCATGCTTTTACCTTTTTCAACGAGTCAAACATACGGCTACGATCAACTTGTAAATCACGTACAACAGGGAATGTACGCATTGGCTCTAAATGGATCGGTTGATCAAGTTTATCGACTAATGCTGTACAGGATTGGCGGGGCTTACCGTTGATAACCATTGAACAAGCACCACAAACCTCTTCAAGACAGTTCATGTCCCAGTTAATTGGCGAGGTCGCTTCGCCTTTAGAATTGACTGGATTTCGACGGATTTCCATCAGCGCAGAAATGACGTTCATATTTGGTCGATAGTCTAACACAAAATCTTCTACATAGGAATCAGAATCAGGACCATCTTGACGAGTAATTCTAAAATGAACGGTTTTGTTACTCATCGATTATTTGCCCCCTTTCTTTTTCGTGTAGTCACGTTTACGAGGAGAAATCAGTGATGTATCAACCTCTTCGTAATAGAATTCCGGCGAATCGGTCGTTGCATTATACTTGGCCATCGTTGTTTTTAGGAAATCCTCGTCATTACGATCTGGGAAATCCGGTTTGTAATGAGCTCCGCGGCTCTCATCACGTTGTAATGCACCAATAGTGATGACACGGGCGAGTTGAAGCATATTTTGCAGCTGACGTGTGAAGATTGCGCCTTGGTTGCTCCATTTTGCTGTATCGTGAATATTGATATTTTCGTATCGTTCCATTAACTCCTGAATTTTCGCATCCGTTTTCTTCAACTTGTCGTTATGACGAACAACCGTTACATTATCTGTCATCCACTCACCAAGCTCTTTATGAAGAACGTAAGCATTTTCCGTTCCATTCATGGACATAATGTGATCCCATTTCTCTTGCTCTTTTTGCACATGTGCATCAAATACACTAGAGGAGATATCTTCCACATGTTTATCAAGTCCGTTAATATAACGGATGGCATTTGGTCCTGCGACCATCCCACCATAAATTGCGGAAAGAAGAGAGTTAGCGCCTAAACGATTTCCACCATGTTGAGAGTAATCACATTCTCCCGCGGCAAACAATCCTGGGATGTTGGTCATTTGATCATAATCAACCCATAATCCACCCATTGAATAATGAACGGCAGGAAAAATTTTCATTGGTACTTTACGAGGGTCATCCCCCATAAACTTTTCATAAATTTCAATGATTCCACCGAGTTTGATATCTAGCTCTTTCGGATCTTTATGAGACAAATCTAGATACACCATGTTCTCACCATTGATACCAAGCTTTTGATTGACACAAACATCAAAAATCTCTCGAGTGGCAATATCACGAGGAACCAGATTACCATAGGCTGGATATTTCTCTTCTAAGAAATACCATGGTTTCCCGTCTTTATAAGTCCATACTCGTCCACCCTCACCACGAGCTGATTCACTCATTAGACGAAGTTTATCGTCTCCAGGGATGGCAGTTGGATGGATTTGAATAAATTCACCATTCGAATAAATAGCGCCTTGTTGATACACAATGGATGCCGCTGATCCCGTATTGATAACCGAATTTGTTGATTTCCCGAAAATAATCCCAGGTCCACCAGTTGCCATGATCACAGCATCTGCAGCAAAAGATTTAATCTCCATCGATTGAAGGTTTTGTGCGACAATTCCTCGCGACACTCCTTCATCATCGATTACAGCACCTAAAAACTCCCATCCTTCATATTTCGTTACTAGACCGGCAACTTCATGACGACGAACTTGCTCATCCAGTGCGTATAGCAATTGTTGTCCTGTTGTTGCCCCCGCAAAGGCTGTACGGTGATGTTGAGTCCCCCCAAAGCGTCGAAAGTCTAATAATCCTTCCGGTGTCCGGTTGAACATAACGCCCATACGATCTAATAAATGAATAATTCCAGGTGCAGCTTCTGTCATGGCTTTCACTGGTGGTTGATTGGCTAAAAAATCGCCGCCATAAACTGTATCATCAAAATGTTCCCAAGGAGAATCTCCTTCTCCCTTTGTGTTTACTGCTCCATTAATACCGCCTTGAGCACACACCGAGTGAGAACGCTTTACTGGTACTAGTGAAAATAATTCTACTGGCGTGCCTGCTTCAGCTGCCTTAATGGTTGCCATTAAGCCTGCTAAACCTCCGCCAACTACGATGACTTTTCCTTTACTCATCGTGACTCACTCCTTTTTCCCTTATTCCCGTTCCAATCAAATACCCTATTTTACTAAACGATGAATGCAAATAATGCAGAGATACCTACATACGAAATCGCTACAAACAGAGCTAGTGTAACATATGTAGCTATCACTTGAGATCTTGGTGAAACAACAATTCCCCAACTAACAAAGAAGGACCAAAGACCATTTGCAAAGTGGAAAACAGTCGAAAGAATCCCCGCCACGTAAAACGCAAACATAAATGGATTTGATAATATCGACTCCATCATCTGAAAGCTAACTTCATCTCCCAGTGCAACCTGTACTCTTGTTTCCCATACATGCCATGAGATAAATATTAGTGTGAAAACTCCTGTGAACCGTTGTAGAACGAACATCCAGTTACGGAAATAACCGTATTTAGTTGCATTGTTCTTCGCAGTAAATGCAATATATAAGCCATAAATTGCATGAAATAGTAATGGAAGAAAGATAACAAAGATTTCTAATGCATAACGAAACGGTAAACTTTCCATAAAATGAGCCGCTTTTTCAAATGAATCTTCCCCATACACAGCAAAATGGTTCACTACTAAATGTTGTACTAAAAATAATCCAACTGGGATCACACCTAGTAAAGAATGTAGCCTGCGTAAATAAAACTCGCGATTTCCAGCCATGATATACCCCCCTTAATTATGAAACTCTGCAGCACTATCCCTGCTTAAACTAAGTTTAATAGAGTCCTGCAAAAATTCATATTTTAACAATTATGTGACATGTTCATTTTACTCTCATGAAGTAAACGCGTCAAGAAAACGGATACATTAAATTGAACAATATTGCAAAAATATTTTGACCAGTTTCCTATTGAAAACAACAACCGTCCTGTAATATTATGATTGAATTTTCAGATAAATAAACCGATTTATTACTATATTACTAAAATGGTTAGGATGTAATTCAAGGTGTGAAATTTCGCATCAACCGGTATATAATAGAAGTATAGAAAGTGGGGATTTACGTTGAAGAAAACTGAAGAGGAAGATTTCCAAAGCACACTCGTATCAGCGTTTAGCTATGAACTGTTGCGAGATACATTAATACCAGACCTGTTAGGAAAACATACAGCAGATTTGTCCTACTGGGCAGGGAAACATTTAGCTAGAAAATTCCCGCTTGCCACCAACGAAGAGACAGTTAATTTTTTCCAAGAAGCGAATTGGGGAATTTTAACATTAATGAAAGAAAAGAAGCACCGAAAGACTTTCACTCTATCTGGACAGGTCGTAAAAAAACGACTAGAGATGAATAACGACGCGTGTTTTAAACTAGAGGCAGGTTTTCTTGCTCAACAATACGAGCAGCAACACCACGTTTTAACAGAAGCGATTGAAAGCGTTCAAAAACGGTCTTCTTCTGTTGAGCTAACTGTCCAATGGGATGATACTGATTTTGTAAAGAGTGACAAATAGAGTAGGTCATTTTCATTGAAAGGATGTTTTCTCAATGGAAGTTTCTTTTCGGATAGGAATAAATACTTCATGATGACAACCCTAAAAAAAAAGCCATTTCAATCTCAAAAATGATCAAGATTGATTTCTTCAGGGTATGCCAATAATTTAGCGATCCTTAAATATTTCATTTTTCATTCAATCAGTCTAATTGGTTGGCTACTTTAGGAATGCTTGTTTTTTCAAATTAGATTCATCCTTTCAAAACAACAATATTGTAATAGGCTCTTTACCTATACATTGTTTCTATTTCATCTAATTTTAAATGAATCCTCCCTTTTGGGGCTAATAACCCTCAAAAATAGACGAATAAATGCCAGGAGTAAAGCTATCTACTATTTTATAGACTGGTTCGAAAAGCAACAAACTTTGCGAACACAGGCATATTAAATAATGCACGAAAAGACTGAGGAGATCTGACAAATTCACTATAGAAAAAGCTTTGAATACACCTCAGCTTTTTACATGCATGATTGTTTGGGCACTTAAATAGGAATATTGCTTTTATCCAATTGGAAAGCTGTGTGTAGCGCACTTGCTGCGGCCTGTATTTGGTTCCTAGCGACCACTACTGATACTTTGATTTCTGACGTACTGACCATTTTTATGCCAATGCCCTCGTTTGTGAGAACATCAAACATTTTTGCGGCAACCCCAGGATTTGATACCATTCCAGACCCAACGATTGAAACTTTTGCCAATGCTTTTTCGAACTCTACCCGCTCAAAAGCAAGACGAGATTTTTCTGTTTCTAATACCAATAATGTTCGGGAAAGGTCTTTTTCTTTAATGGAAAAAGAAAGGTTCATTGTTCCATCTCCAAGTTGACTTTGAATGATAATGTCTACGTCAATATGATGGTGAGCTAACGTAGAGAAGATGTCTGACAACCCTGTTACTGCATTCGATAACCCAAAAATCGTCAATCGTATAATATCTTCTTCAAAGGCAACTCCTCGTACTGCTAAGCTTTTTTCCATTGATACTTCCTCCTCTATACGAGTTCCTTTTCTCTGCTCCATACTTGATCGAACTTCTAGTGGCAAACAATAATTTTTAGCGAACTCAACCGCTCTTGGGTGAAGTACTCCGGCCCCTAAGTTGGCGAGTTCTAACATTTCATCATAGGAGATACTATCAAGTTTTCTAGCTCTATCAATAAAGCGTGGATCACAAGTATACACTCCGTCTACATCAGTATAAATATCACATCGATCAGCATTCAAAGCGGAAGCTAAGGCGACAGCCGTTGTATCAGATCCCCCTCTTCCCAAGGTTGTAATCTCCCCATCTTCTGTTATTCCTTGAAATCCTGCTACTACAGCAATTTTTTTTGCCCCAAGTACTGCGTGAATCTTCTTTGTATCAATAGAAGTAATTCGAGAATTTCCGAAAACTTTTTCTGTTCCAATTCCAGCTTGCCAACCAGTAAATGAGTGTGCTTCGTATCCTTTTTGGTGAATGGCCATTGATAACAAGGCAATCGTCACCTGTTCACCTGTTGAAAGAAGCATATCGAGTTCCCTCTTTGGAGGATTTCCACTCACACCATTACAAAGAGAAACAAGGCTATCCGTTGTTTTTCCCATAGCAGATACAACTACAACCACTTCATTGCCTCTATCGTACTCTTCAATCACTCGCTCTGCCACTGATTGTATTCGTTCAACGGTTCCTACGGATGTCCCGCCAAATTTCTGCACTATAATCCCCATATTATCGCCATCCTTTTCTATTCTCGACCATGAATAAGCACCTAGTAGAGCACACCCACAAAAAAAAGCAACGAGAATAGAGATCTCATTGCTTGTATAGACGAACAGAAATTACCGTGTATACACTGTGAGATAGCTCTCCAAGATGAGTACATCTTGACAATTCTGAATTTATTCAATACAGAACCAGCTTAATATGCGAAGAGACATATACCACTTCGGCGATCCTTCCCTTTTAAAGTCCGTCACTAGAGCCCTACCTCTTCTAGACTTTTACTTATGAAGTTCGCACCTCTACCACCACTTATTAAAGTGATAATAATATGAAATTTTGATTCATTATAGCATACATCCATAAGAGCAACAATGTTAAGTTTTTAATTTTTGCACTATTTCTGCGGCGACCCCTTGGGGCATGCCCATCTCTATAAACTCTTCCACCGTAGCTTCCTTCATTTTTTTCATGGAACCAAAATGACGAAGAAGTTGTTTTTTTCGTTTTGGTCCAACTCCTGGAATATCATCAAGAACAGATTGAAATAAAGATTTTCCTCGTTGTTCACGATGAAAGGTGATCGCAAATCGATGCACTTCATCTTGTATTCGTTGAAGCAAATAAAACTCTTGTGACGTTCTTCCTAGTGGAATTTCTTCTAAAGGATTTCCGTAAAGAAGTTGGGATGTATTGTGCTTTTCATCTTTCGCTAACCCCGCAAGAGGAATATCCAGATTAAGTTCATCTTCTAGGATTCCACGTGCCGCTTCAATTTGTCCTTTACCTCCATCAATAAGAATCAAGTCAGGGAGAGGAAGGTTTTCACGAAGTACTCTCGTATAGCGTCTTCGCACTACTTCTCTCATCGATTCATAATCATCTGGACCTTTGACCGTTTTTAATTTATATTTTCTGTATTCTTTTTTAGCCGGTTTACCATCTAGAAAAACAACCAATGCCGAAACCGCATTAGTTCCTTGAATATTCGAATTATCAAACGCTTCGATTCGAAGAGGAGGATAGATATTCATAGCTTTCCCTAAGTTTTCAACCGCTTTTATCGTCCGTTCCTCATTTCGTTCGACTAGAGCAAATTTTTCAATTAGTGCAATCTTGGCATTCTTTTGAGCTAATTTCACAAGTTCTTTCTTTTGCCCTTTCTGAGGTTGAAAGGTTTTCACCCCTAAAAGCTCCTGAACTAAGACGATATCAATCCGTTCAGGCAAACAAATTTCTTTTGGTTTAAAATGATTGGTTTTTTCATAAAACTGACCTAGAAACGTTAAAAATTCTTCTTCAGGTTCATCATAAATCGGAAACAATGAGACATCTCGCTCGATCATTTTGCCTTGTCGGACGAAAAATACCTGTACACACATCCAGCCTTTATCTACAGAATATCCAAAGATATCTCGATCCGTGAAGTCTTTCATGGTCATTTTTTGTTTTTCCATTGTCACTTCGATATGGGTAATCTGATCACGATATTCCTTTGCTCGCTCAAATTCCAATTCCTCTGCCGCAGCTGACATTTTTTCTGTTAATTCCCGCTTAATGTCTTGATACCCTCCATTTAAAAATTTTGTAATATCTTCTTTCATTTTACGATAAGTTTCTTCCTCTACTTCTTTAATACAAGGAGCGAGGCATTGACCCATGTGATAATACAAACATACTCGATCAGGAAGTGTAGAACATTTTCGTAAAGGATAGATGCGGTCTAATAGCTTTTTTGTTTCATTGGCAGCTTGTGCATTCGGGTACGGACCGAAGTATTTTCCTTTATCCCGACTTACTTTTCTTGTAATCACTAATCGTGGGTGACGATCGGCTGTTATTTTTATGAATGGGTAACTTTTATCATCCTTTAGCATCACATTATATTTTGGATCGTGTTTTTTTATCAGGTTTAACTCCAGCACGAGTGCCTCTAAGTTGGTAGAGGTGACGATGTATTCAAAATCGATGATTTCGGAAACAAGCCGTTGTGTTTTCCCATCATGTGACCCGGTAAAGTACGAGCGAACTCGATTTTTCAGAACCTTAGCCTTCCCAACATAAATGATGGTGCCTTGCCTGTCTTTCATTAAGTAGCAGCCTGGCTGATCAGGTAGAACAGCAAGCTTCTGTTGTATTAAGTCATTCATTAGTTCTTGTCACCTCATTCAGACTTCCATTGATAAAGAGTAATAGCAGAATAGACGGGATCTCTTAGAGAAAGGGATGAAAATCGTTGGACTTCTTTAAACTGACCTTCGAGATTTGTTGTTCCTTGTTGCTTAAATCCTTCTATTACTGCTCCCGTTACGTAGATTGTTTCCGTTGGATGCATCGAAATATCTCGTAAAAATTCTTGATAGGTAAAAACCCGTTTATGGGAAAAAGGCACGTTTAAGTAGTCCATTACCCTCGTTTCTTCCCAAGTATACACGAGAATGGGCTGTTCTTCCTTCTTCAACTTCTCCACAAGTTGGTATACTGCTGGAGTTGAATACTTATGTTCGAAAAGTAAATTTAATCCGACAACACCCTGTATTAGTATGTGTAAAATTAAAAGGTACGTTGCCCATTTACTCTGTTGTTTTACAATTACGACATAACCCACAAAAGAACCTAAAACAATTAGCGGAAGAATATGCCGCGGTTTATCAATGTTTTGAGCAAAAAATCCCCAGATGAAATAACTACCCCATACACTACTAAATAGCAAAATCGGAAATGTTTTCGGAAACAGTGATGTCCTTAGTAGAATTGGAACCAGTATAATCGTACTTATAAGTAAAATGACTGATGTAGCTACATAGCCATTCCAAACAATATTTTGAAATACATAGATTGCAAAGCGGGGAAGAATATCCGTTTTTTCACTAACGCCTCCTCCCCACTCATTAAAGTGCCCACCGGTAAATCCGGTTGCGACATCGACAAATGTTTTCAGTGAACCTACATTTGCAATCAATGCGGTAACCCAGATAAGTTGTGAAACTAGAATTAGAGCTACATGGGACAATAATTCTTGAATAGACCTATCGTACTGAAAACGTTTAACCATTAGAAGTAGGAGTCCCACCCCAAATGGAAGATAAGATAATCGAATGCCGAGCAAAACGCTAAAGAATAAGATTGGCCACAAAACGGCTTCACGTTTATTTTGTTGCCAAGCTTGATGCAAAGACCATAAATACCACCATAAGACACTCAGAGCGGCTCCTTCACTCATAGGCAAACTAGACATAAAAGTTGGGTAGGCTAATGTTTGGAGTGCTAACGTTAGCAACCAACTTTTTTCATTTGAAAAATATGTACGCGAAAGTTTATATTGGGGATAAATCGTACTTATACAAACAACCTGAATAAAGAGAAGCAATGCCCATTCAGGGGAAGATATAAAATGATTAAACACCATTCCCCCTAACATAAAGAAAGGATATCCCGGGAAATGAGGCTGCATATTGATTAAATCAAACTCTTTAACTCCAAGGATAAAATCAACTTCGTCCCATGTTTGAGGGAGAGGCGATAGCAATCCCAGTCGGATTACCCAGTACAAGATAATAAGTGCGATAATAGATTTCACTTTCATAAGAGTCTTCCTTTTCATAAGTATATTAGAAATGCGCAATGCGTTCGATTATCAGAGACTTACATAAGACAAGATTGAACTGGTCCGAGGCACTTTTTTCCTCAAAACCGGGCTTGGCTTATGACTACGTGCTCATTGGGTCTGAAGCTAGACACGTATCTAACAACCGGAAATCTCCCCTCTTCAATAGGAAGTTTACGTATAGATGTGGCAATTTCGTCAGATTTTTGATTATATCCTCCAATACCCTGTAGATTTCCAGCAAAAATAGATGAAATGATGTCCTAAAACATAGCTAAATCATTGGTGATAAACTGATACGAAAAGCCACAAACTTTGCGAAAAAAGTCTTTATATAAGAAAAGACCCGTTTTTAACGAGTCTGTCAATGTTTCTATTAGAGGGGCCTTCTTCGATAAGTAGTGAACTACGCTTTAATTGATCCCAATTCTTCCGGATTACCTTCTTTTATTGCATTTCTTTGTTGCTTTGCGGAAACAGGAACAGCTTTTTTAAAAGGGAAACGTATCCTACCTGAATTGATTAAATACGACCATAAGAATGCAAATGTAAAGTATAAAGTGTATGCCATTATTTGTTCAAGTGACGGATTATGACTATATCCAAACATGGCGGCAAAGAATAACCCTACTTGACCATTGATTAATACATCGTTTCCTGTATCTCTTTGGTAGTGAAATTCATCTTGATAATGCTCAGGCATAATGTGAACGATATTATACACATCAGCAGGTTTACCTTCAGCAGTTGTGTATAATGAGCCTAATTTCCCGATATCTTGCATCACACCGATACCTTGAACTAATAGCCCGGCTGCGATAAAGAGAATTAGTATCCCTGTTACATTGAAAAAGGCTTTTAGGGAAATTTTCATCGTACCAGAGAAAAAGAGATAACCGATGACTAAAGCCATTAATAACCCACTCAACGCTCCGTAGCTTGTGAATACTTTGGTTACATCACCGTTACTAATTGCAGCAAAGAAAAAGACAGTTTCGACACCTTCACGTACGACAATCAAATACGAATGAACGATCATTGCAGACACACTACCTGCTGTTAAAGCTGCATTAATTTTTTTTTGCATTTCCGTATTAATTCCTTTAGATTGCTTCTTCATCCAAAGCACCATGTGACTTAATAAAATCACGGAAGCAAACATTATGGAAATTTTCAAGTAGACTTCTGACCCAAAGCTTGCAAAGCCGGTGAAGACTACTTGGAACATAAGCGCAACTAAAAATGAGGTGACAAGTGCTAACCCAACTCCAACATACACCCATTTTTTATACTTTTCAGCATTCAAACGGGTTAAATAAGATAAAATCAGTCCTACAATTAAAATGGCTTCTAAAGCTTCACGTAGTGTAATTAAAAAAGCCTGAAAATCCATGATGACATCCCCCTTTGTTCGAAAAGAAGCTATTCCTTCCTTTTTCTTTTATTCAACAGAATCAAAATGACTAATAGCAAGACAAGACCGAGTGACAACCAGAGCCAAAAGGCTGAAGTTCCGATTTCGTCATTGGCAAATCCTAATTCCAGGTTTTCTTCCGTTAAATGGCTTTCATCTTCATTCAACTCTGCCACAATCGGAAACAACGGTCGCAATTCCGTTTCTATAAATTCTATTTTATTGACAAATGTTTCTTGGTCATTTTCTTTACTTCCAATGCCGAACAGTCCAGGATTACCTAATGATGTCAAAGCTTCATCAAAAGCTGCATATATATCATTGACTTTTTGTTGGCTTACTTTTTCCAGTGCCAACGGCTCTAACACATTGAACGTTCCTCTTGCTTTGGCCAGCAACAGTTTCGCTTGCCCGTAATCTTGGAACTGATCATCTGCAAAATGTAAGCGTCTTTCAATATTTAAGCGAAGAGCAGCTTGCCAGCTTCTCAATAAGAGTTCTTCATTTTGTGTTTCAAATGCTATTTCAATATCTGGCTGTGTTTTCGTAAAGTACAGTTCAAATTCTTTTTGATAGGAGGAATACACTTCTTTCGCACTTTGCCAATCCCCTTGATTTAAATGAGCTTCTAGCTCCTTGTATGCTTCTGCCATTTGCTCTTCTCCAGGATCTCCGTAAGAATAAGCGAAGGCTCGAGTAGACATACCTATGTAATTGAGAATTAATATCACTGATAAACTAAAAAAAAGTAGCTTTTTCATCTGCTTTCCTCCCACACATTCAATGATAATGATTATCATTCATAATGTCAATGCTCCATTTGTGAAATATGAGCTTCATTTTGTGTTTTTTTTGACGAAGATACTCTCTGTACAGGTTTTCTCATTTCTTTGAATATAGCTGGTAGGACATTAGTCATATACGCTTTAAATTTAATAAATGATTTTCCAGTCGTTCTCACTGAATAGCGAATAGGAATCTCCTTCATTCTGAATCCTTTACGAACAATGTTTAAGGTAAGAACTTGAGCATAATTATAATCATGTATGATTTCGGCTTCTTCGGTAACCTCTTTCGAAAAAGCACGCATACCGGACTGACCGTCGTGGATTCGCCTTTGTAAAAGAACAGACTGTAACAAGGTGAAACAGTAATTTCCGAGTCGACGATGAATTTTCATACCCGTAATCGTTCCTAAAAATCGAGAGCCCATGACATAATCCGCTTCACCTATTACAATTGGCTGAATCAATTCAGGGATTTGTGTCGCTGGGTATTCACCATCCGCGTCTATCATTACCGCAATATCTGCCCCTAACTCTATACAGTGTGAAAGACCCTTTCTCACTGCTGCTCCAAGTCCACTATTTCTATCCATCTCAACGATATAATCGGCTCCTGCTTCGTTCGCCACCTTCACTGTACCATCAGTAGATCCATCATTGATTACTAAGACTTTCACCTCAATATTAGCCGAAATACCTCTTGGGACGTTTCGAATCACGTCACCAATCGATTCTTCTTCATTGTAAGCTGGCATAAATACAATCACTGTTTGTTTTCTCATGATGTTGATTCCTTTCGTTTAAAGGCCTCTTTTAATACTGGACCTCTTGCATGACTTGGAAGCGGGGTTCCCAGCATTACAGCGATTGTGGAAGCGAGAGACACCAAGCTGTGTTTCTCTTCTATTTTTAGGTTGGGACGAATCGTTGGACCGTTCATAAAGAATGGCACAAAGCGTTCTCCTTCATCTAAATGACCGTGTCCGCCAATTCCATCAGCTTGACCGTGATCTGCACAAACAATAAGGGTTGTATTGTCCATTTTCTTTTCTTTCTTCAACCAAGACACAAAATCTTCTACGAGATCATCAGCTTCAGCAATTTTCTCCAAATATTCATCATATAAAACGCCTCGACTATGGCCTGTTTGATCGGTTCCAATAAGTTGAACAATAAATAAATCGGGATCCTGCTCTTTCATAATGAATTTAGCTTTTTCCATAATATTTTTATCCGCCACATCATTTTTCATAACCGCTGTTACTGTTTCCACATCCGTTCCCATACTATCGACTAGATGGGCAATACCCAACAAGCGACCCTTTTTTCCTACTTTTCGTAATGAATCAAAGATACTTTCCACTTTAATTCCTAGACGCCAAACCATATTTGACTTAATCCCGTGTTCAAACGGATATGTTCCTGTAAACATAGAACTAAAACAAACCACCGTACGAGCCGGATAGACGGTTTCCATATTGGTATATTCTGTCCCGTTTTCCTTAAGAGAATCAAGAAAAGGAGTATGAGCTTCTTGAAAACGTTCTTTTCTCATCCCATCAATGACAATCACAACCACTCGATTGCTTTGATTGTCTTGAGAAGCTAATTCCGCTGGTATACTTGCTTTCTCTTCGTAATATTTTGGCTTCCAATCAAATAAGTATCGATGAAGAATAAATGAATATAGCCATAAAACGAGCAATAAGACCCCGTACACTCGCATGTCAAACTCAAGTTGGCTTCCACCACTTGCATATGCCCAGTACCAGAGATTTAGAAGCAGTAGGACCTTAGGCAGTTGTTCTTGTGCATTCCCGCTGGTTGAATCACTATTTTTCAACACAAGCTTCCAAAAGCGGGTGAAATTCAGCCAAGATGTGCCAATTCGAAGATGATAATAAAAAGTTCCCCAAAAGAAAACCGTAAAGAAAAAATAAAGTCCAACCGCAAATAAACTAAGCCCGACCTGAAATTCTCCGCCAATTACAACAAAAATCAACAGCGGAATCCAGAGGTAATTCCGAAGAAACAACGGGAAATCATAGTGGAAATAAATCAGTAGGAATGGTAGTAGAAATAGAAAACTAGATAGGAGCATCGTCCATTCCGTATGTATCTCGCCATTGAATGCCCCATACATCAACATCGTCCCCACCACGAAAATGGGGGTAAACGGTTTTCCTTCATTTAATAAATTCCAGCATCTAGCCGCTATCTTTTCAAATTTAGAAGCACTCTTCATTTACTCTCTCTCCTTCTCACGTCTTGCAAATAGTTTAAGTTGTTTCCATGAAATCGGATCGAGACTCCATGCGATAATTCCAACGATATACGAAAATAAAAATTTTAGGCCATGAGTTACCATCGCCACAAATAAACCTACTTCAAAGGGAACTCCTAGACCTCGAAGCGTCACGCTCATAACCGTCTCATAATTGGCAATTCCACCTGGTGTAATTTGAAAAACTTGTCCTAAGACAGTTACACTATTCGTCATCAGCGCGTTCGAATATGTAAACCCTTGCTGAATCGCATCCATCACAGCAAACAAAATGCTCCCCTCTAACACCCAGCTTAAAAAAATTAAAATCGTAACATTCACCGTTTTCCAGTGAATAAATAACTTCTTGAAAATAGACCACTGCCTTTTAACCATCTCAGGCCATTTAACAAGCACGAGTCCACTGACGAGAATTAAAAGGAAGAACATTCCCACCAACCACATCCACTGTAATGAAAGATATTGAAAGAAGGTGTAGCCAAAAACCAAAGTTAGTAGCAACAAGGAGAACATATCAAGGAAACGAATAAACGCAACCGACTGTACTGTTTCCGATAATGAAAGGTTCTTTCCCCGTGAATGACCAATATACACTCTTGCTACCTCTCCCCCTTTAATTGGGAGAAGATGATTAAGAGCCAGGCTATACCATATACCCACTAGGGAAGTTTTAAACGAAATTCGATTTTGTAAGGCAATTTTCCATGCATATGCTTTTAAGAGAAAGGACACAAAATAAAAAGACATCCCTATGAGAAGGTGAATAGGGTGCTCCCAAAGGAATCTCCCGATATTTCTCCACATCTCCCTCTCTCCAAATTCCCGTACCAGTAACAGAAAAATGAGTATGAATAGCGTTCCTACCACCAAACGTATCATCTTTAGAAGTTTTATCATATAATCGCCTTCTTTACACCCTGTTGATGCTCCAATTTCTTTCTATTCACCCGAACTACATTTTATCATAATACAGAAAAAGAAGAAGCCGCACATACGCAGCCTCTTCTTATGAAATGCGCAAGGCGCCCGGTACCGGCGACTAGCATAAGTCAAGCCGGCTGAAAGGTTGCTCTTTGACCTTTTAGACGGATTGACTTATGACCTCGAGCCGGTGGCGCCTGGAGCTAGACACACCGATATGCGCAAGGCGCCCGGTACCGGCGACTAGCATAAGATAAGACAAGAACTGGCCTGAGGCACTCTTTGCCTCCTGACAGCCCTCGTCTTATGACCTGGACATTGAACTAAACACCAAACCCATTTTATAATTCCTTACTTTTAAAACGAGTCACGTTTGTAGCCTTTGATTATTGAAGTTGAGTTAGTACTGATACGATGGCATCACTATGTTGTTTTGCGGAATCTATATCTTGACTTTCAACCGCTTCAAACCAGCTTTTCGCTTGCGCCATTACTTCTACCGACTGCTCTTCACCAAGTTGCTTAGATACTTCCACTTGAAGCATGTTTAGAAACATATTCCCTTCCATCGCTTCCACTTTTGCTTCTGTTTCTTCCCCAGCTTCTAAAGCTCCAGCTGTTTTTTCATGATAACCCGTTGTTTTTGCAACAATCGATTTGATGAAAAGACTAGAAATTTCTTCTTGGTTCAAAATTGATGCATCCGTACTTAGGGAGAATAACTCATTCAATTTTGTTGCCGCTTCTTCATCTCCACCAGATAAAGATCCAGAAATGGCTTGTAAGAAACCATATCCCTCCGCTTGCATAATTTGAAGTTCGGTTGCGTCCGATCCTTCTTCCATGCCTATAGCAATTTTCTCAGCATAAGAATTCGCCGCTAAGTAGTAAGATTTATAAATCGATTTATCTGTGAGCTGTGCGTATACCTTAAAGTCATCAACATTTCCATTATCAATGGCTTCTTGCTGCACGGCTAACCCATTGGTAATATTTTCAACCATAGAGTATTCACCAGCTAGCTCATAATAACCATCACGTTTTTCAGCTGTCGGTAGGAATACTTGTTCAGAAAGAACTTTGATTTCGTTAAATAGTGTACTTGCACTCTCTGTGTTCTCTGCTTCAAGCTCTGCTGCTACGTCCTTTTGTAGCCCTTTTTGGACTTGATAAAAGTAGGATTGAGTTAACTTGTCTACTAGTTGACGAGCTACATTTGCATCTAGATCTCCTGCTTTACCACCTTCAATTGCTGCTTCGATCGCTGTTCCGATCTCACCATTTACCGAGTCAACAGACCCTTTAAAATTATCTTGATAGGTTGATAATACTAAATCCCAGTCTACCTCTTGATCTTCTTTCGCTTTGCCAAGCTCCTCTTTCATAGTTGCGAATGCAGCTGTTTCATCTTCAGCTTTAATCTTCGTTGGTTCAGTAGTTTCCGTTTCTTTTGCCTCTTCAGTATCATTTGATTCAACTACTTCTTTTTCTTCTTTCGATTCATCAGTTGCACTGCACCCTGCTAGTACTGCACCAGATATTAAAAAGCTTGCAAATATTTGTTTTAGGTGACGTTTTTTCATTTTCTATGTACCTCCTGAGTTGTTTTAAATGGTCTTTATTATTGATAATGATTTTCATTTCCATCCAGTATTATATCGAGAATGATTATCAACGTCAACTGTTTTTTTAGCAAAGGACGTTTTTATACGAAAATGGGTTTTGATGCTGATTTTGACACAAAAAAGCACCCTCCCTAAAATGGAATGACCATTTTTAAAGATTGGCTATGGCACCATTACTTGATTTAAGCTGGTTTTGATTTTTGGATATCTACCTCATAGCC